>JBBDZV010000051.1:0-3756 GCA_040900005.1 Saccharimonadales bacterium (SeqCode) | reverse complement strand
TTTACCGGCAAGTTTCTTCATAATAAGGAACAGGGGAAGTACACCTGCGCGGTCTGCGGGCAGGAGCTATTTTCCAGCGAACACAAATTCGATTCCGGTTCCGGCTGGCCGAGTTTCTACGATGTATTGACCAGCGACAGCGTGAAACTAAGCGAAGATACCAGCCACGGAATGACTCGGGTGGAAGTATCTTGTGCGGTTTGCGGCAGCCATTTAGGCCATCTTTTTGACGATGCCCAGGACCAGCCGACCGGCCAGCGCTTCTGCATCAATTCAGCCAGCCTGGATTTTACCAAAGAGAAGTAGGTTTACTTACGGCTAGGGGTGTCTGCGTATCGGTAGACGCCGTACATTCCCGCGGCACCCGCCAGTGCTATCAAGAGCCACCAGTACCACATCAGACCCAAAAATTTGCCTGTTGCTATATCAAGAACGGGTTTCGTCTGAGCTACAGGCGGCCTGGCTATGTCACTGGCTCCCTGAGTGCTTGTTACATCCGGGGTGGTGGTGGCAACTACGGTTGGTTGCTCGGCGGTACCGTCGGAGGAACTAGTTGTAGTTGAGCCTGTGCCTTCTGTATCGGAAGACCCGCCAGAGCTATCGGACGAAGAAGCCGCTTGACTATAGGCTATGAACTTGGTGAAGTGCTTGGTCCAGACAACCAAGTCATCGCCAACATCCATTTTGCATTCGTTCTGCCCGGTTGCCAGGAGAACTGCAGCAACTATGGTCGGATCATCAAGCAATCCGCACGATGTCGTTATCTCTGTGAAGGTAGTACTACCAGCCGGAATGAAGCCAACTCGACTACCGGCTTGGTCTGGTATTAACAAACGGACCGGGCTATCAAAGGTCAAGGTAACATCATTGGACCCAACCTCAATTACGGTTGCTACTGCTGTGGTGAACCCGTCGGGGGTAGGCACACTTACTGTAGAGGGTGCCCGAATAGCCGGGGAATTTATTTGTCCATTCCAAATTCCACCTGTTGGTGTGATGACTGTTCCTGCCGATATCGTTACAGAAATTGTTCCAGTAGCATCTGTTGCAGTTACATCATTGCTTCCTGGCAATGTAACAAGTGTCCCTGGTGATACTGGAGTGCTAGAAACTTGTGTTGCTTCACCAGCGGGCAAGGTAACTGTGCCAGTAGAAGCAGAAAGAAAAGGCGAAGTGCAGGCGCTTGAGGCACACCATGTATCGGCTGTCACGCTTCCTGAGATCTGTCCGGCGCTTGGTCCGAGGTTACTACCCCACCAGTTGCCGCTAGCGCTAACGGCCGTCTGCGTCTCGTTAATCAGTGACTTGGCGCTGTTGCCGCTTAAACGGGAGTCGTTAACGATAACACCGGTAGGGCCAACGTTGTTCTTGCCAGGCTCACCAAACCTTAATCCGTTTACGCCGCCAGAAACCGTAACGTTCGAGATTGTTACCCCATTTAGGGTAGCGGCGGGGGAGACGTAAGATGGTGCGTCATTCCGCGCTTTTATCGTGATGCCGACCGGGAATAACTGGTTGGTAGCGGAGCCCATAAGGCCGCTGCCAGTTACCGTAGAGTTGAGGATCTCAATATTAGAGTAGGTGCTCCATTTTAGATTGATGTCAATTCCGGCGTTAAAGCCATACCCTGCGGCTATACCGCTGTTGATGACCTCAATATCATCAAACACCGCATTATCCAGCTTTTCTGCATAAAGGCCCTTCATACCGTTGTTGTTGAAACTCGTGTTTGTGACGCTAACGTCGGTAATAGTAGTACTATTGGCTGATTCTTTTGCCAGGTACCAACCTATATCATTGCCGTCAAAATGACTATCGGTGACGGTGAAGCCATCTATGGTTGTTCCGGTCCCTACTCGAAGGCCGGTCCCGGGGCTTACTAGTGTCCCGATAGCCCCTGTTGCCGTAATGCCAGCTAAGGTTAAGTTACTCACTGTTGAACCGGAAACACTAATACCATTGCCGGCACCTTGTCTATCTATACGAAGATCTCTAAGACTAACTCCATTGGCAGTTATCGTAACCAGAGAGCCTCCTCCTGTAGTGCCGATAACTGTGCCCGTAACTGCGTTATCACCTGCGCCTTGAAGGGTTAGTGCTTTATCAACTGTTATCTGCTCCTCATAGGTTTCGGTCGCTACGGTCACGGTGTTTGCAGGGCCAGCGGCAACGGCATTAATACCTTCTTGGATAGTATTAAAAGCATCCCAGCCAAAACTATGGTTGCCAGCGTTGCCGTCCGTATACAAGGGGCTGACATAAGTAGAGGTAGGCGTATCGGTATTTAGGTATGTGAGATCCGCATCCACGTAGTAGGGCAGGTAAGTAATCGCGCCGGTACCGGTCATTTGTGAGGCAACAGTTGATGCAATCGCACTGCCCCAATAGTTATTGGCGGCGTTAAATAAGTTACTGCTTTCATTATTGACAGCTGCAGTTACACTGCCGGTAATGGAATTAAGGTTTACGGCATTTCCGGCACCTGCAGAACTGGCAAGGAATACACCATAAGTGTTATCAGAAATTGTGTTGTCCGTAAATGTGTTGTTGATGGCACCGGCCTGTTCAATCTGGATTCCTTTAACGTTATCGTACAGATTATTATTGGAAATCGTCGCGGAAGCTGTACCAGCAATCAAAACCGCATCATCGACATCGAATACCCTGTTATAAGAAACCGTGACGCTGGCCCCAGCTTGATAAAGCAGAATTCCGGAGCCTAAAAACGATGAGCCGGTGTAATGATTAGCGCTGATAGTATTGTCGTCCACTATTCCTGTAGCGCCAGCGATTAGCACTATACCATTGGGCACATTGGCAGGGCCTATAAAGCCAGGTCCTATCACTACGTTATCGTGAATATTGGCTGTAAGGTTGGCCCCCTGGGCTTGAATAGCTGTGCGCGAAAAGTCATTAACGCGGCTGTTAGCTATCTCTACATTCAATGGTGCTGTCACCGAGCTTACATCAATAGAATAGGTCCTTACGGAATAATCAGGTGTTTTGATGTTATTGACCGTAACGTTGGAAATCAGCCCGCCCGCTTCGCCATATACAATGCCGGAGAGCCGGTCGGCTCCAGTTGGCAGACTGGAAGCGTTTATACCGTCAACTCTTAAGTTCTGGATAGTAACATTCGCACTATTTTTTACCAAGATCGGGCTAGCTAGCTTTAATCCTGCCCAACCGGATAAAACACCGACCGGGTACGTATAAAATTCAGTCAGTACAGTCTGGGAGGACGGCCGGATGAGGGTACCATCGCCAACGCCGTTAAGTGTGAGGTTCTTGCCATCAATTACAACCTGCTCGTTGTAGGTTTCCGCCGCTATATTAATTGTGTCGCCGGCAGTTGCCTGACCGATCGCATAGTTTATAGTTGCGCAAGCAGTAGAGATACAGTCGCCAGAGTCAACACCTGCCGCCCCATTTACCTGCAGCGTCGAAGCGGCGTATACGGGTTGGCTGAACAATAATGAAGCAGGCAGAGAGCCAAGGACCAAAAGCAGAGCTAAAGTTATATTCGTGACCTTTGTTTTTAAAGGCCCCACCAGGCTTGATAAATGGACCATTGTACTACCCCGAGATTTATAAGTTCATTATACGCAATATGAATTATTGTCAAATAGGTAGCTTCGTAATCTACAACATCTGATAAAATCGGAAAATGACCCATAAGGAAGTTGAAAAGCATCTGCTTGGTCTGCCCGGTGCCAAGTTGGATTATCCATTTGGTATAGAAACAGCCGTTTACAA
>JBBDZV010000050.1:0-3980 GCA_040900005.1 Saccharimonadales bacterium (SeqCode) | reverse complement strand
ATACGGCTTATAGGGTAGATGATAGGCGTAGCGTAAAAACCGGCACGTGTAATGACTTCCCAAATGTATGAAATATCTCGGAATTTTACGTAAACCGCTGATAGAAATAAGGCAAGGCCCAAGGCCAAGATATATACCTGAATTAATACAAGCGGCAACAGCAGGATTGTCCACCTGAGATCGACTTCGTTTAAATACATGAAGGCCGCCAGCACTACCAGGTTTATGCCTACATTGATAAGCGCCGAGATACTGCTGGAGAAAATTATCATCCAACGGGGGATGCGGATTTTACGGATAAGGCTGCCGCGTCCAACTATGGAGGTTAAGCTGCGGGAGGTCATCTCGTCGAAGAATGTCCATATAACTATGCCCATCAAAAGATAAACAGGGAAATGCGGCACGCCTCGTCCTAAGCCCAGGAATTTATCAAAGACAAGATAAAGGATCGCAAAAAGAAAAAGAGGACGAAGAATTGTCCACATATATCCTAAGACAGAGCCTTGATAGCGCAGCTTGAAGTCTGTGCGTACCAGTTCTGCCAGCAGCGCTCTGTTTTTTTTAGATACAATTCTTCTAAACATCGGTGTCTATTACAGTATTATAGAAGATACGGATATATTAAGCGATATTACTGCGAGAGATAAGGAAGGGTTTATATTTGAACAAAAATATGACTGACCCGAAAACAATTTTGGTAACCGGCTGTGCGGGGTTTATTGGTGGCAACTTCGTGAATCAGTTTAAGGGCAGGTTCCCGGGAACTAAAATCATTGGGATTGATAATTTTTCAACGGGAAGAACGGGCGTAATCAAAAGTGAAGTAACTTTATATAAAGGGTCTGTACTGGACGAAGCACTCGTAAAAAGAGTGTTTACTGAACAAGCGCCGGAATATGTTTTCCACTTTGCCGCATTACCAAATGTTTCTCATGCAAATGAGCACCCCCGTCTCACCACTGAAGTAAATGTTGTGGGTACAGTAGCTCTTCTTGAAGCATCAAAAGAAGCCGGCGTAAAAAGATTTATTTATTCCTCTTCTTCCTCAATCTATGGGGGGGCAAATAAGCTACCCACTAAAGAATCGGAGAATCCGCCTAACCCGAAATCGCCCTACGCCATACAAAAATATACCGGCGAGCCTTTTTGCAAGTCATTTAGCGATCTGTTCGGGCTAGATACCGTCAGTCTTCGTTATTTTAATGCTTTCGGGCCGGGACAGTACGGCAACTCGGCATACTCCTCGGTTATACCGGCGTGGCTGGAGTCGCTGTACTCACCTAGTGACAAAAGAGCATTCATGGAGGGCGACGGCTCTCAGACGAGAGATTTTTGTTATGTGGATAATATTGTGTCTGCAAATATATTAGCGATGGAAGCACCAGGCCCCCTTAAGGGAGATGTTTTTAATATAGCCCACGGTGGACGAACAAGCCTGGAAGAAGTGAGAACATTAATTGAAAAATATACGGCAAGAAAGCTTGATTTAGAGAAACGCCCATCCAGGCTGGGCGACATTAAACATTCTTATGCAGATATTTCAAAAGCCAATCAAATATTAGATTATAGCCCGATAGTCAGTTTTGAAGACGGATTAAAACGAACTATTGAATGGTTTGAATCGAAGACTAAATGAAGGCATGTGTTGTAATACCAAATTGGAACGGGGAAGATTCTCTAGCTGAGTGCCTTGATTCGTTAAAATCCCAATCCGAGGCAGTAAAAATTATTGTGGTCGATAACGCCTCCACTGACGGTTCGATAGCTTTAATAGAAGAAAAGTACCCAGATGTGACTCTTATAAAGCACCGCCGGAACTTAGGCTTTACCGGCGGCGTCAACGCCGGCATTAAGTACGCCATAAGGCTGGGCGCCAAGTATGTGGCCCTGCTAAACAACGATGCTGTCGCCCATAAGGATTGGGCCAAACATCTTGTATCCTTTCTTGATAAAAATTCCCAGGCTGGTATTGCGGCCAGCAAAATTTTAGACAATGAAAAACGCCTGGATAGTACCGGCGAGATGTACACAGTCTGGGGGCTACCGTACCCCCGGGGCCGCGGCGAGTCAGATAGCGGCCAGTACGATAGCGAGCGCTGGATATTTGGGGCTTCGGGCGGCGCCAGTATGTACCGTGTGAAAATGCTGGAGGAAATAGGCTTATTTGACCAAGACTTCTTTGCCTACTACGAAGACGTTGACCTTAGCTTTAGGGCCCAGCTAGCTGACTGGAAAGTGGGTTACCAGCCGCAGGCCGTGGCTTATCACCAGATAGGCGCTACCAGCAGTCGGATGAAAGGCTTTACCACCTACCATACCCTCAAGAACCTGCCTTTATTGCTTTGGAAGAACGTGCCCTTGGCTTTGATGCCTAAAGTCTGGCCGCGCCTGGTTTTAGCGTGGTCTGGAATCGCCTTCTCGGCGCTTCGGCGCGGCCACTACAGGCCAGTTCTAAAGGCCACCCTAGTGGGCACGCTACTTTGGCCGAAGAAGCTGGTTCAAAGATATAAAATTCAAAAAAACCGTGAGGTTTCAGCCGATTACATCAATTCCATAGTCACCCATGATTTGCCGCCCAACGCCCATAGACTGCGGGCTCTCCGCCAAAAATGGTGGAGGTTGTTAAGAAAGGACCTGAAGGATGAGTCCCATTAGAGCCAGCATGTACTACGTTTACGTCTTGAGGAGTAATGATACCGGTAGGTTTTATACCGGTTATACGTCGGACCTTCGAAAACGCTTGAAGGAACATCGAGAGAGTAGGTCGCCCTATACCAAAGCTCGTGGGCCATACGAGTTGATATATTATGAAGCTTGTAAAGACATTAGTGATGCTCAGATGAGAGAGAGATATTTAAAGACAGGAATGGGAAAACGTTACCTAAAGAATAGGGTCAAGCGTTTTCTGGCTCTAACGGGATGAAAATAGTCATTGATGCCAGGGAACTGCGCACTAGCACTGGTCGATATATGGAGCGCCTGCTTCATTACTTGCAAGAGCTGGACCAACGAAATGAGTTCATAGTCCTTTTAAAGCCGCAAGACTTCAAGGGCTGGGAGCCGACCAATCCTCGATTTAAAAAAGTAGTCAGCCCCTATAGAGAGTTCAGCTTTGAGGAACAGCTGGGCTTCGCCCGTCAGCTTTACTCTCTTAAGGCTGACTTAGTACATTTTGGGATGACCCACCAACCGGTCCTATATTTTAAGCGCTCTGTCACCACCATCCATGACCTGACTACCATCCGTTTCCGGAACCCCGCCAAAAACCCGGTCATTTTCAAAATAAAGCAATGGGTTTACCGCCTGGTAATCTTGTGGGTCGTCCACAAGTCTAAACGGATTCTGACAATTAGTGAATATGTAAAGCAAGATGTCGCTGGTTTTGCCCGAGTTAACTCGCGTAAAATTGCCGTAACCTATGAAGCCGCCGATAAGATAGAAGCCGCCCCCGAGCCGCGGAAGGATCTGGCGGGAAAGAAGTTTCTGCTATATGTTGGGCGGCCTACACCCCATAAAAACTTGAAGCGCCTGATTAAGTCCTTTGCGATTTTAAAATTAGATTATCCTGATTTGCTTTTAGTGCTGGCCGGCAGGACCGACGCCAACTATGCCCGCCTCCAGTTATTCGCTGAAAAAAAGGGCCTCCACGGCAGCGTGGTATTCACTGGTTACGTAAGTGACGGCGCCTTGAAGTGGCTATACCAAAACGCTCAGACATATGTTTTTCCGTCTTTGAGCGAAGGCTTCGGGCTGCCGGGCCTGGAAGCCATGCAGTATAAGCTGCCGGTGGTGTCCAGTAATGCTACGTGTTTACCAGAGATATACAAAGATGCGGCGCTTTACTTTGATCCTAGAGATTCTAAAGACATTGCTGCCAAAATCCGTCGGGTACTAGAAGAACCGAAATTAGCCGATGAGTTGGCTGATAAAGGCAGCCAGCTTTTAAATAAGTACTCCTGGGAGCAAATGGCCCAGCAAAC
>JBBDZV010000049.1:0-3986 GCA_040900005.1 Saccharimonadales bacterium (SeqCode) | reverse complement strand
TGAACCAAACGCCCCAAAATACATTAATACCCCTCAAACCGTTACCTATGATAAAGGCCGCCAAGTATTCGGCCTGCATCTGGCTAAAGAAGCCATGCGCAAAGAGGGCTTTGTGGTAGTGGTAGAAGGGAATATGGATGTCATTGCCAGCAACCAGGCCGGGGTTACCAATATAGTAGCCAGCGCCGGAACGGCTATGACCGAGATGCATTTGAAACAGCTGAAGCGCTTCACCGGTGATGTGCGTCTAAGCTTTGATGCCGATAACGCCGGTATTGCCGCTACCGAGCGGGTAATCCCGCTGGCCCAGAAAGCCGAGGTTAGTCTGAGAATAATCACAATTAGGGGCGCTAAAGACCCAGATGAGCTGATATCTAAGAGCATTTCTGATTGGCGCAAGGCCATAGGTAAGGCGGTTTATGCGCCGGATTGGCTGATAGAGCGCTATAAGTCCCAGTTCGATCTAAAAACCGCTATGGGGAAACGCAGCTTTACCGACGCGCTTTTAGCAACTATCCGCGCTTTGCGTGATGCTGTTGAACAAGAGCATTATTTAAAGCGTATTGCTGAGCTAACCGACACAACTTTTGAAGCTGTCAGCTCAAAATTCGCCGCTCCGGCAGTCACTCCAGAGTCAACTTTGCGTAAAATTAAGGTTCAGCCCAAATCCCCAGACCACACGGTCTTGGAGCATCAACGCCTCCAAGATCATTTTTTGGCGATGGTTCTCATGCAGCCGAAACTGCGCCATCTTCTTAAGGAATCCAGCCCTGTTTATTTTAACGAAGGCCCCGCTCGAACCTTGTTAGAGTTTTTGAAAAAGAACCCTACATTTACTGGCAACCCGAAGCTGGCAACCCCGTTGCAACAGATAGGGGATTATGTTAAAATTATAACGTTACAGTTTGAGGAACTTTACCAGAGTTTGTCTTATGGAGATCTAGAAGATCAAGCTACTCGCCTCAAGCACCGTCTAATAGACGTATATGTCAAAATTCAAAAACATCGCCTGGCCCAAGCCATGCAAGCAGCAAAAAATGACGATGAGCTACAAGCCCTTATGAAAAAAGCCGACAAGCTAAACGCCCTCATCAAGTAAATTAAGGGGATATTCACTTATGCCAAAGAAGCAGCCAAATCCCGCTCCATCGCCGAAGCGGACAACTAAGACTTACGATAAAGAAATAAACCAGTTGGTAGAGCAGGGAAAAAAAGAGGGCAAGCTTGAACAGCGTGACATCTTTACTGTTATTCCGGACACTCCGGCCAATATTGACGTGTTGGACCAGCTTTATGCGGAATTAGTCGAAGCCGAGGTTGAGGTCATACCGGCCGCCGAACCTACGCCCGAGATACTAAGTGATGAATGGGCCGTAGAGGATACCGAAGAACTTATACCCGATGATAAAGCCTATATGGACGATATCGCCGACGACTCGGTGCGTCTTTACCTGCGCGAAATAGGTAAAATCCCGCTGTTGACCGCCGAGGAAGAGCTGGCCCTTGCCAAAAAAGTCGTTTCCGGCGACAAAAGGGCTAAAGATGCTATGGCCGAAGCCAATATGCGCCTAGTTGTTTCGATTGCCAAGCGCTATGTTGGCCGCGGGTTGGATCTACTGGACCTTATCCAGGAAGGTAATACCGGGCTACTGCGTGCCGTAGAAAAATTTGATCCAGAACGCGGCTTTAAGTTCAGTACTTACGCTACCTGGTGGATTCGCCAAGCTATCACCCGTGCCATTGCCGACCAGGCCCGGACTATTCGCATCCCTGTTCATATGGTAGAAACTATCAACAAACTGCTGCGTACCCAGCGCCGGTTGACCCAAGAGCTAAACCGAGAACCTACCAACGACGAGATAGCGGCGGCTATGGAAATGGACGTCGATAAAGTAGAACACATTATTAAAATAAAGCAGGACATTAGCTCGTTGGATGCCAGTGTTCGTGACGATGAAGAAGACAGCGTCCTCGGTGATTTTATAGAGGACGAAGATCAAAAAACCCCTTCAGAATCGGCTTCCGAGCAACTTTTGAAAGAGCAAGTAAAACAAATTTTGGGGACATTGACAGAACGCGAGCAAAAAATTCTAAAACTGCGCTTCGGGCTGGAAGACGGTAAAAGCCACACTCTGGAGGAAGTTGGCCAGGAATTTTCAGTTACCCGTGAGCGCATCCGGCAGATAGAAGCTAAAGCTCTCGCAAAACTGCGTAAGCACAAAGAGACTCGCCGCCTCCACGAATACCTCCAGTAACTTGCACCGCATTGGCTAGCTTAGCGGCGGAGCCGCCAACTCCGCCAATGCTTCCGGAGCGCTGCTTTGTCAGCAACGCTCTATCGTTCGCGCACTGTATCACAATACAGCTTGCTCACTCCTCGCTACTTCCTAGCATCGCAATCGGATGCAAGCTACTGCTAAGCTATAGGTATGAAGATGAGGCGACTAAAAATCATCGGTATTGGCGGCTTAGCCCGAAGCGGCAAAGACACACTGGCCGAACTGCTGGTAGAATCCGGTTATTTCGGGGTTTCTCTTGGCGATATAGTTCGGGACGCAGCACGGAAAAGACACGCTAACAAGCCCGACCCGATTTCAGTGGCTAATATGACCGAAACCGCCAACTGGATGCGGCAGACAAAAGGAGCCGACTTTGCTCTAGTGGAGGCCCTTGAGCAGTTTAAAAAAGTCAATCACACAGCGGACTATAGGGGCTTATTGGTCTATAGTGTACGGGCTCCTGCCGAAGCAGATTTCATCTTGAACCACGGCGGTGAACTTATTTGGGTAGATGCCAAGGACCAAATCCGCTATAAGCGGGATATGGAATCGAGAAGACAGGGGGAAGCCGAAGTTTCTTTCCATGAGTTTAAGCGCCAGGAAGATTTACAGTGGCAGCCCCAACCGGGTATACCCCCAGAGGCTCAGATGAATGTAGAGTACGTTAAATCCAAAGCCACAAAACTGCTAGAAAACGACGGCAACGACCTAGAAGCTTTTAAAAATACCGCCTCTAAAGTCCTGGCTTCATATCTTAACTAAACCATAAGCAATCGCCGTTTTACCCCCGTAAGCGTATAATTTACTTAATGAGTAAAGAGCATCTTGATGGTACGCAGGAGGATGCTGTGCAAGACGACCGTGAGCAACGGAGCAAGTCGTACAAGAAGTACGGTGAGCGAGTAGCGGAACGGACAACGAAGCACAGCGCATCCAACGCTGGCAGTGTTGCCGGCTCTGCCGGTAAGCAAGCCAGCGGGTTGCGTTCATCAAAGAAAAAACTGGCTATCATAGATGGTAAAAGTGTTTTCTACCGCGGCTATTACGCTATGCCGAACCTTTCCACTAAAGAGGGGGTGCCAACCGGCGGTGTTTTTGGCTTTGCCACGATGGCTCTGGAACTTTTGAAGCGCTTACAGCCCGATTATGTAGCCGTGGCCTGGGATAAACCTAAAACCAACATTCGAAAACGCCTGGAAATGTACCCCGAGTATAAAGCCGGTCGCAAACCAGCGCCGCCGGATTTTTATACCCAAATTCCTATCCTTCACGATCTCCTGGATGCTTTCGGCTGGCCGCTTTACGAGCTGGATGATTACGAAGCCGACGATATTATGGGCACCCTGGCCGTTAAAGCTGAAAAAGCCGGCCTGGAAACACTTTTGGTTACCAGCGACCTAGATATGCTCCAGCTGGTCAACCATGATGTACGGGTTTATGCTCTGAAGCGGGGATTTTCCAGTATCGAAGAATTCCACCCGGAGAGTTTTGAGAAGAAATACGGTATATCCGCCGAGCAATTTTTGGATCTGAAATCACTGAAAGGTGACAGTTCCGATAATATCCCTGGCGTCCCAGGTATTGGCGAGAAGACTGCGATTGAACTATTGAAGACTTATAGAACACTCGACGATATTTACAAGAACCTGGACGAAATCAAAGAAAGTACCCGCAAAAAACTGCAAGCCGGCAAAGACTCGGCCTATT
>JBBDZV010000048.1:0-4295 GCA_040900005.1 Saccharimonadales bacterium (SeqCode) | reverse complement strand
GCGTTGCTGACAAAGCAGCGCTCCGGAAGCATTGGCGGAGTTGGCGGCTCCGCCGTTAAGCAGGCCAATGCGGTGCAAGTTACTGGAGGTATTCGTGGAGACGGCGGGTCTCTTTGTGCTTACGCAGTTTGGCCAGAGCCTTAGCCTCTATCTGCCGGATGCGTTCGCGGGTGACTGAAAATTCTTGACCTACCTCTTCCAGGGTATGGCTTTTACCGTCTTCTAGTCCAAACCGTAACTTTAAGATCTTTTGCTCACGTTCGGTCAAGGTCCCCAAAATTTGTTTGACTTGTTCTTTGAGCAGCTGCTCCGAAGCTGATTCGGAAGGGGTTTTTTGGTCTTCATCTTCAATAAAGTCACCCAGCACACTGTCTTCTTCATCATCACGCACGCTGGCATCTAGGGAGCTAATGTCCTGTTTGATTTTCATAATGTGTTCTACCTTATCGACGTCCATTTCCATAGCCGCGGCGATTTCTTCGTTGGTCGGCTCGCGGTTAAGCTCTTGTGTCAGGCGGCGCTGAGTACGCAGCAGCTTGTTAATGGTTTCAACCATATGCACCGGTATTCGGATAGTTCGAGCTTGGTCGGCAATGGCCCGGGTAATGGCTTGGCGAATCCACCAAGTAGCATAGGTGCTGAATTTAAATCCGCGTTCAGGATCGAATTTCTCAACCGCCCGAAGTAAACCGGTGTTGCCTTCTTGGATGAGGTCCAGCAAGTCAAGACCACGGCCGACATAACGCTTGGCGATAGAAACAACCAGGCGCATATTGGCTTCGGCCATAGCATCTTTGGCTCTTTTGTCACCGGAAACCACTTTCTTGGCCAGGGCCAGCTCTTCTTCAGCGGTCAACAGAGGAATCTTGCCGATTTCCCGCAGGTAAAGCCGCACCGAGTCATCAGCGATGTCATCCATGTAGGCCTTGTCGTCGGGGATAAGCTCTTCCCCATCCTCGGCTGTCCATTCATCATTTAAGACTTCGGGTGTGGGTTCGGTGACCGGGACAATCTCGATCTCCGCTTCGGCTAACTCCGCATATAAATGGTCAAGTACATCAATATTGGCTGGGGTGTCTGGAATGGTGGTGAATATGTCCCGCTGGTCAAGCTTACCTTCTTTTTTGCCCAGCTCTACCAATTGAGAAATTTCTTTATCGAAAGTCTTTGTTGTCCGCTTCGGCGATGGAGCGGGGGCTGCTTTCTTCTTTGGCATATATGAATGTCCCTCTAACTTACTTAATGAGTGCGTTTAGCTTATCGGCCTCATTCGCGCTGGCGCTTATGAGACAAAACCAATGGTTTTTTCTCATCGAACCTGACGAAATAAATTCGTCTTTCGTTTGTAACGAAACCGGTTCTGCTCTTTTTCCTTTCACTGCGCCTTTGCTACCCTTGCTTTATTAACTGATTTAAGTCGTTTACTTTTCGCATTAACTTATCTAGTTCTTTTTCGTCGGTTAGTCCTTGCATAGCTTGGGCTAGCCGATGTTTTTGAATTTTGACATATACGTCGATGAGACGGTGTTTGAGGCGAGTAGCTTGCTCATGCAGGTCATCATAAGGCAAACTCTGGTATAGCTCCTCAAACTGTAACGTTATAATTTTAACATAATCCCCTACCTGTTGCAATTGAGCCGCCAGCTTCGGTTGACCTGCAAAAGTAGGGTTCTTTTTCAAAAATTCAAACAAGCTTCGGGCCGGTCCTTCATTGAAATAAACCGGGTTTGCTTCTTTCAGCAAACTTCGGAGTTTCGGCTGCATTAGAACCATCGCCAAAAAATGGTCCTGCAAACGCCGGTGCTCCAGAGCGGTATGGTCTGAGGGTTTAGACTGAACCCTAATTTTGCGCAGAGCCGACTCTGCAGTGACAGCCGGGGCCGCAAATTTTGAACTAACTGCTTCAAAGGTCGTATCGGTCAGCTCGGCAATACGCTTTAAATAGTGTTCCTGCTCCACCGCGTCACGTAAAGCTCGGATGGTTGCCAAAAGAGCATCGGTAAAGCCACGCTTGCCCATAGCCGTCTTCAGGTCAAACTGTGCCCAGTAGCGTTCTATAAGCCAATCCGGGGCATAAACCGCCTTTTCTATGGCATTACGCCAATTGGAAACGCTCTTAGCTATCAGCTCGTCGGGGTCTTTGGCGCCTTCGATAGTAATTATTCGCAGACTGACCTCGGCTTTTTGGGCCAGTGGGATTACCCGCTCGGTAGCAGCTATGCCGGCATTATCGGCATCGAAGCTCAGCCGAACATCCCCGGTAAAACGTTTCAGCTGTTTCAAATGCATCTCGGTCATAGCTGTTCCGGCACTGGCTACGATATTAGTAACATTGGCTTGGTTACTAGCTATAACATCCATGTTGCCCTCTACAACTACGACAAATCCTTCCTTGCGGATAGTTTCTTTAGCCAGATGCAGTCCGAATACCTGGCGGCCTTTATCATAAGTAACGGTTTGGGGTGTATTAATGTATTTTGGAGCGTTTGGCTCATCTGCCAGTAATCGGGCAGTAAAACCTACCACTGCCCCTGTCCCATCGCAAAGCGGAATCATTATCCGTCCGCGAAACATGTCGCTGGGCCGGCCTCCACGGATGGTAGTAAGCCCGGCGCGCTTCATCTCATCTGTGGTAAAACCATTTTTTGTCAAAAAATTTGTCAGGGCATGCCCCGTGTTTGGCGAATATCCCAGCCGCCAGGTAATGAGAGTTTGTTTAGTAAATTTACGTTCCTTTAAAAGATAGTTGAGTGCTGAAGGGTTAGCAGTAAGCTGTTTTTGATAAAACTTCGCAGCCAGCTCCAGGGTCTCGATGGCCCGGCTCTTCAATTTGCCACTGCCCCCGCCTCCTGAGCTTTGGAACTGCTCCAAGTCTACACCGGCGCGGCGGGCCAGCATTTCCAAAGTGGCTTTAAAGTCTAGCCCCTCGACTTCCATGACAAAGCTGAACATGTCACCGCCCCGGCCGCTACTGAAGTCATGCCATATCTGTTTTTCAGGACTAACTATGAAACTGGCTGTCTTTTCGTTGGTAAAAGGGCTTAGGCCCTTGAAGTTACGCCCGGCGCGCTTAAGCTGAACGTATTGTCCAATGACGTCTTCGATATTTAGCCGACTTTTTACCTCACTGACCGCGTCCATGTTTATAGCGTAACGCGTTTGAAGTTGAGGGTACAGCATGAGCGTCTTTCCCATATCCCTCCTTAGCCTGTAGAATAATGCTTATGCAACCCTCTTCACCAAAGCCTGGCACTCCGGCTCCGCCCGATCAGTATGGCTTCATACTCAACAATGACCCGAAGCCAAAACCCCGATTTAAACTGCCCTTACCCAAATTGCCGAAGCCCTTACTGTTTGTCCTCGGCGGAAGCCTAATTATTTTAATTATTTTGGTTTTGGCGGCGGCTATATTCGGGGGCCGCAGTGGCAGCCCGCAACCGCTGGTTGATGTAATGGCTCGCTCTCAAGAGATTATCCGAGTAACCGACATAGCCGTACCAGAAGTTACCGATAATGGCACCAAGACACTGGCCGCCACCGTCAAAAGCTCTTTAGCCAGTGAACAGGCCGAGTTAAATACCTACTTATCGGGTACGTCTAGTCCGGTTGAGCCCCAGAGTTTGACCGCTTATTTAGACGAGGCCATAGACGCAGAATTTGCGACCGCCGCCAAAAACAATGAACTTGATATTGCCTATATAAGATACCTAAAAGAGAACCTGTCCGCTTATAGTGGTGCCCTTCAGTCCGCTTATCAAACCGCTGCGGCAAGCGCCAAGCCTATCCTAGAAGAAGCTTACGAGAGTATCCAGATTATACTTTCTGCTCCGCAGTTTTAGTTACCAGTTCGTAGCTGTGCCGAATGAGGTCCTGAATCTTCTCCCAACTCAACTGTCCGGTCAGGATGACAGTGTTCCAGTGTTTTTTATTCAAATGATAACCAGGCAATACCGTCTCATACTTATCGCGTAGTATTTCGGCCAGCAGGGGGTCACATTTAAGACTCAAGCGCAGTGGTTGGCTTTTTTCCGCTATCAGAGCAAACATCTTCCAGTCGCCCCTCACCGCCTTGCCCTGCCTTCCTGCAGAGCCGGCAGCACCGGCAGGCTCTCGGCGCATCGCAGTGTCAGTTACGCTCTTTCGCTCACTCAAAGTAGCGTCTCTACGTTTCATTCGCTCTTCGCTGCTTCCTTGCGCTGCATCCAAGTGAGTGTCGCTGGAGATAGACGGAACAAAAACCTTGTAAACGGCTGTTTCTATACCAAATGGATAATCCAACTTGGCACCGGGCAGAC
>JBBDZV010000047.1:0-4350 GCA_040900005.1 Saccharimonadales bacterium (SeqCode) | reverse complement strand
GCCGCCACCGGCAAGATAATCGGTACAGCCAAGAGGATGGCCCATCAGGTCAAATCCCAATCAAGCGGGGTAATTGATGGCTTTATGCGAAAGCCTGAGATGAAAATATCGATTGCCAAAAAGCCCGCAACACCTCAGCCTAAAAAGGTCGCAGTAAATGCTCGACTCGAAAAACCTGTCAAGAAAAGACCAATCCATAGTGCCCATAAGCTTCATCCCCGTATCGCGCGCTCTAAAACGTTGATGCGAAATGCCGTAACTCGACCTTCTGACCGGTTTAAGGTTACTCAGAGCCAGCCGGCAAACTACAGCCATCATGCAACACCTGCTAATCCAGGACGACTGAGCCGAGCTCAAAAAATTGCAACCCACGCTAAAGTTAGCCGCTTTGGGGGCTTTTCTAAAAGCGCTAAAAGCGAACCTCAGATAATAACACCCGAGCGAGTAAAAGTGGTCGGCAAAACTCCTGAGCCTTCGGTATCCATGCGTACTTCTTCTGCCACTGCGCCGTCGGCTGCTAGACGACCCTTGCCGAGTATGATGACTAGCGCTTCGCATAATCAGCTGGAGCGTCTTTTAGACCATGCTTTAGCAAAAGCCGATGCCCACAAGCAGATTTTGCGCGGCGCCAAAGCCAACAGGAGTCTAAAAGAACGGCTGAAATCAATTCCTAAGCCCCTGATAATAACTCTGGCGGTATTGATAGTCGGTCTAGTGGCCGGGTTCCTAGCCTGGCAGAACGTACCACAAGTCGCCGTAAAAATTGCCTCCTTGCGAACCGGTATTACTGCCGCGGTCCCGGGATACGTACCAAGCGGTTTTGAGTTTGACGGACCAGTAAGCACGGGTCAAAAATCCGTCAGTATACGCTACCAATCCGTGGGCGACCCCGCCTTATCTTTCACGTTGACCCAAAAAACTTCCAATATGGATAGTGAGTCGCTGGCGGCTCAAGCAATTCCCGCTGATAGCCAAGTCCAGACCTCCCAGGTGGACGGTTCTACGGTTTTTCTGCACGGTCGTAATAACGACGCCACCTGGGTTAACCGAGGCATATGGTATACCATAGACAATGACGCCTCTTTGAGCTCCAACCAGCTGCTGCGCGTCGTCGAAAGTTTGTAGCAACATAAAGTTGTTTAGCTTACAATTAATCTAATGAGTCTACTACCAACCGCACTTTTTTTGCTTAGCTGCCAGGCAAGGCAATGGTGAGAAACAGACGGAGGCGTATATGAAATACGACGAAAAAGTATCGGAACCATTAACGCCGCATGGCGGCAAGAGTTTCGGCGGAGCGACCGGCTCTGCTGGGCGGCAGGCCGAAACGGCAAAAAAGGTGCGGACAAGATTTGCTCCTAGCCCCACCGGTTACCAACACGTCGGCGGTATCCGAACCGCTCTGTTTGATTGGCTGTTAGCTCGTCAGAACAAAGGTAAGTTTGTTCTGCGCTTTGAAGATACCGATAAAAAGCGAGAGGTGGCTGGAGCCGACAAGCATCTTATAAAAACCCTGCGGGAGCTTGGCCTGGAGTACGACGAGGGGCCGGATATCGGGGGGCCATTTGCACCTTACCGACAGAGTGAGCGCTTGAAAAGTTACCAAGAATGGGGCCAGAAATTAATTCAGATGAGCAGGGCCTACGCCGACCCTTATACGCCGGATGAAGTCCAGACTTTCCGTGAGCAAGCCAAAGCCGGGAAGGTACCGTTCTTATTCCGCAACCACCGTCCCAAAAACCCGCCACAGTGGGAACCGGGCCGGCCGCTGCGTTTCAAGTCCGAACCTAAGGCCTACAAGTGGAAAGATGAAGTTATGGGCCAAATGCACGCCGGCCCGGAAGCCATTGACGATTTTATATTAATCAAATCCGACGGTTACCCGACCTACAATTTTGCCCACATCGTGGATGACGCCGAAATGGAAATTAGCCACATCATCCGGGGCCAGGAATTCTTAGCCAGCGTGCCGAACTACTTAAACCTATATGAAACTTTGGGACTTAAGCCGCCAATACTGGCAACCGTACCGCACATCTTAGGGCCCGACGGCAACAAGAAACTGTCGAAGCGCGATGGAGCAAAAGATGTACTTGATTACATCCGCGACGGCTTTCTGCCGGATGCGCTTATTAATTTTATTGCTAGCTTAGGCTGGAATGACGGGACCGAACAAGAAGTCTTTAGCCGTGCCGACCTTATTAAAAAGTTCAGATTGGGGGATGTTGGGCACAGCGGGGCCAAGTTCGACGAGAAGCGGTTGCTTTGGCTGAACGGCCATTATATCCGGCAACAATCACCGGAATCGCTTTTTGAGATAAGTGAAAATTTTTGGCCCAAAAGCGCGGCGGGGGCTAAAGAGGCCTACAAGAAATCAGTCCTGGGGCTGGTTCAGGAAAGACTTAAGTTCTTGGCGGAACTGCCCGAGCTGACCAGTTTTTTCTTTTCCGAACCAGGTATCAAAACAGTGCGCTCATTATTCAACGAGCCGGTAGACAAGCAGCTGCAAAAAATAGAGGCCAGTGAATATCCGGGGCTCTTACAAGCCACCCTAACCGAATTAAAAGCCAGCGACTTTAGCGAAGAAGACATCGGCCGGCGGCTCAATGGACTTTTGGAAAGTCTCCCCAGTAAACCCGGCATATTGTTTGCGGCAGTCCGCATAGCCGTAACCGGCTCTCAGTCGTCCCCCCAGCTGTTCGGGACCTTGCAGGTACTGGGCAAGCAAAAAGTGCTAGCCCGAATTAAGCAAGCGATTGAAGCATTGTAGTTAAGCTTTATCTTTGGAATGATATAATAATCATCAATGCAAAACGATATTTCGCTGCCTCCCCGGGGGCCTGCTCCTGAAGAATTACCCGTAGACACAGCAGTCGCACCCCCCTCTCAAACCACTTCCGTCCCCGCTAAACCCCCGATAACTAAACTACTTACAGCCCACCGCGGCTGGAGCGGCCGCAAAAAACTACTGGTAGGCGGGGCAGTGCTGATTGTGCTGGCCGGCACAGCCTCGGCACTTCTTTGGTGGAAAACCGGTTCCGGACCGATAAGTACTTTCTCCCATAAGAACACCACGAAACCGGCTGAGCCTATACTCTCTCCGCTCACTGGAGTAGAGGTACCTGCAGAACTAGCCAAACGTCCAGTAACCGCCATTATGGTTGAGAACAGCTTGGCGGCCCGCCCGCAATCCGGCCTGCGATCAGCCGGCATAGTATTTGAAGCTATCGCCGAAGGCGGTATAACTCGCTTTCTGGTACTTTTCCAAGAAAGTGACCCGAAATACGTCGGCCCCGTCAGAAGCTTAAGGCCATATTACATCGATTGGGCTGTGCCTTTTGACGCAGGCATTGCCCACGTTGGAGGCAGTCCTCAGGCCCTTAAGCAGATAAGGAAAAAGGGAATGAAGGATCTAGATCAATTTTTTAATCCTGGTAGTTACTGGAGAGTATCGTCGCGGTCTTCGCCCCACAACGTCTATACAAGTTTCGATAAGCTGGATAAACTAAATAAATCCAAGGGGTTCAAAACTAGTAATTTTACCAGCTGGCCTCGCAAGAAGGATGCTAAAATAGCCACTCCTACTGCCTCTACAATTGATTTTTCGATATCAAGCGCTCTATATAACGTGCGATACAGTTACGACGCCAAGAGTAATAGCTATTATCGTCGTATGGGAGGAGAAAAACATACAGCAACCATCAAGGAAAGAGACCTAAAGCCTAAGCAGCTGCATCCTAAGGTAATCATCGCCTTAGTTATGGATTACGGGCTGGCTTCAGATGGCCATCACAGCACCTACGATACCGCTGGCGGCGGCAAGGCCTATATTTTTCAAGACGGTGGGGTAACGGTGGGTGTTTGGAAGAAGAAGAGCCGCGAATCTCAGTTCCGATTCCTAACTACCGAAAATCAACCGATCAGTCTTAACGCCGGCCAAGCCTGGGTAACCATCGTCGGTGATAAAAGAAAAATAAGCTACAAGCCCTAGAGGCAGTTAAAAACAGTTGGTGACCCCTGCGGGATTCGAACCCGCGATCTTCTGGATGAGAACCAGATATCCTAACCGCTAGACGAAGGGGCCATCAAGTACTTTTAACTTCGGTCAAGCATAGCATATTATTATTAGCGAATACAGTGTTCCATAAATCAATATTGCCACGCAAAAGCCGAGACGCGTAAAATTAAATCAGCCATGTATGGGCTTCCTCGCGGATTCCTCCATACAGACTACTAAACAGGTATGCATACACACCGGCATCTAGCCAGGCGTCACTGCGGCACCTCTCCAAAGTTTAAAAGTTTCTTGGTAAACGGGGCAGGTAAGAGCGGTTACCGGTTCTTGACCCA
>JBBDZV010000046.1:0-4451 GCA_040900005.1 Saccharimonadales bacterium (SeqCode) | reverse complement strand
ATTAAAGAGGTTAGACTATGAAAAAGTCCGTGCGTCTGGTATTTTTCGGGACTGAGAATTTCAGCATCCCGGCACTAACGGCCTTGCTCCGCGACAAGTGGCCGGTAGTGGGAGTAGTCACTAAGCCTGATGCTAAAAGCGGTCGCGGCCAGCTGGCCGGCAGCCCGGGCGTGAAGAAAATAGCTGAAAAAAATAGCCTAAGACTCTTTCAGCCAAGCAAGTTGGCTGATATAGAGGATGATTTAACCAACCTTGTCGCAACCCACGGTGTTTTAGTGGCCTACGGTAAAATTATTCCTAAAACCACATTGGATGCCTTCCCTGGTGGAATTATAAACTTGCACCCCTCCCTCTTACCTAAATACCGCGGACCGGCTCCGGTAGAGGCTCCTATCTTAAACGGCGATCCCCATACCGGTTTATCATTAATGAAGTTGAGCGAGGGCATAGACGCGGGGCCCGTATATTATCAGGTGACGGTACCGCTGAGCAAAGAAGAAACCCGTTTGAGTTTAACTAAGAAGCTGTCCGAGAAAGGGGCGGATTTACTGGTTGATAAACTGGATGACATCGTCAGTGGTCGCTTGGAAGCCCTGCCTCAAAATGATTCAAAGGCGACCTATACAAAACTGCTCTATAAAGCCGATGGATCTATAGATTGGCGTGAGCCGGCTGAAATAATTGAACGCAAAATACGGGCTTATTTAGGGTACCCAAAGACGCGGGCTGAAGTTTTGGGCCACGAAGTGGTCATAATTAAGGCCCGAGTAGCTCAAAACCAGCAAGATGGCTCCCTAGTTATGGAGTGCAGCCCCGGCTGGCTAGAAATCTTAGAGTTGATAACGCCCAACGGCCGCACCACCTCTGGAGCAGACTTCATGCGCGGCTACAGATAATAGTTTCCGGAGCATTTCATTACAAAATAAGCCCGGTCGGGCGTATTTTGTAATAGCGCGTTTAAGGGTTTTAGGGTTAGGCTGGGGGGGATGTATTTTCAGTAGCGGAAGTCGGTGCGGTACCTTGACCAGCCATTGTGGCTTCTACGATTGCCGGAGCTTGGGCTTTTATTTCGGCTTTTAGCTTCTCCAATTCATCGGCCACGACTTGTTTATAGTCTGGGAAATTGGTTTCCAGCCATTTTAAAGCTCCTTCTTCATCGTTTCGGTCAATGAAGCCTTCAAATTCATCTAACTGGGCATCACTCATCTGTTCAGCCAGCTTCATACCGACCCGCAGTTCCAACGTTTCGTATATATGGGCCAGCATCTTGTTTTTTTCGTCGGTCGGCAAAGCCGCCAGACCTAGTTGCTGCAAAAGTTCGTCATCCAGTTTAAACATTCCTCACCCCCTTACATACCTAGATTTTATCACAGCATTTAACCTCTTCGTGTAATTACCGGAGCTTGCCGGTAGTGATCAGTACGGTAATCAGCATTTGTAGCACTTGGATTGCCTTCAGTCATATGCGGGATATTGTTTACATCATATCCGGCAGTATCAAGAGCCTGTATTGTTTCTTTGCTAGCTCCTCCGCTTGAGTTCTCTGTAAACGGAATATTAAGGCCATCACCAACTACACTTTTGCTTCCGTTGGGATTGGTCTGCCACTCCAGCCCTTCGGGTAATACAACCTCTGAGCGATGATCACCTCCAAAGGTCTCTATATGAGCACCAGTGTCAATACCACCATCAGGCATCGCTTCGGGGCCGGGAGTACCCTCGCCATCGCCTATAAAAGGAACGCCGTACTTGTTTAACAAATAGCCAGCTCCGAGACCGAGGACGGCTGCTCCGATAACTGGCCATAAACACCTTCTTTTGCCTTCCTTATCATCAACCGGCTCACCTTCAACGATAACGGCGGCAGGAATAATCGGATTACCTTCTTTGTCACGGCCAACCCCACGGGTATTAATCCAGGCAAAGCTGCTGTGCACCGGATGTCTAAACCACTTTCCTAAATTGCCGAAGCGCTTTTTGGGGTCTTCGTCTGGCTCCGGCTCTGGGGGGGCTCCAGCGTCCTCATTTTCCTCTTCTGGGTCGATACCTATCATACTGGCGTCCATTTTTTCTCTATCTTCAGAGTTATTAATATCGTACTTTGGTTTATTCTCATCGGAGTTATTACCGGACAGCTTCTCCATCAGTTGTCTGTTTTGTACCATCAGCTGCTGGTTCTGTTCCAGGAGCTGCCTTTGCATGTTAACCAGTTCAGCAACTTGATCAGATAAGGCTTTTACTTGTTCGGTTAAATCACCGACCTGCTTTTCCAGGGAGCTAGTTGAGTTTTCGGTTTCAGCGGCTGGCGGTTCGGGCTCGGGCGTAGGCTCGGGCGTAGGCTCTGGGGTGGAAGGTGTGGCTTCGGCCGGCGGGGTAATTACTGCTGACGGTAGGGCTTCAGCTGAAGCAGGGGCAACGGGAACTGCTTGTAGTGTCGTCTCTGTAGTAGGGGCCTTTGCTTCTCCCCCATAACCGTAGTTTCTATCCCCCACGTGAATATCGGGGCTTACAGTAATATCAGGGTTGACTGTAATTTGATTACCGTTTCCGTAGTTGATATTCCCCGGTGCCGTTTGAGAAGCACTACCGGATGGTAGGGGTGCTTGTTCCAGAGCTACTGGGCTCGGCTGCTCAGCTGGAGGAGTTTCGGGCGTTGCTTCACTCATAAGTTGGCTTTTTTCTTTTATTAACCTATTAAAACGTTAGCATTTTGTAGTTATTAATACAAGAAAAGATATATATTTATCCACAGCAATTTATAGAGTAATAACCTGCTATCGTCAAGCTAGAGGGTTCGGGTTTTGGTCTGGCGCGTAAATAGCTCTATACGGTCGTTTTCCTGGACTTCTACGCGCGTTTCGGAGCGGAAAGACAGCCCGCACATCTCGCCTTGGGGCACTTCTTTTACTTCTTGCGGGCCGCGTTTTAGATTAATAATTTCCAAGTTATCAGCTATTTGTTCTTTGCCCCGGTAAATCCGAGCCAGCGCCGGTACTTTTAAGGTGCCTTTTGTAACTTCACCGCCGCAAATGACCTCGGTTTTAGTAATTTTGAATATTCCTCTGACACTTAGTTCTCCCAGCTCCTCTTCTACTATCTCCGGGGCTAGCAGCGCTTCCATTTCTTTTTTGGCGTCATCCAGCAATTCGTAGATAACTGTATAAAGCCTGACCGGGACTTTATCGCGACTGGCCAGCTGCTTAATATTTGTCGGCAAGCTAACGTGAAAACCGTAAATGATGGCCCCGGCCGTAGCGGCCGTATGGATATCACTTTCACTAATAACTCCGATTCCGGAGCTTACTACTCTTACCGCCACTTCTTCGTTATCTAGGGTTTTTAAACTATCAATAACAGAGGTAAGGGAGCCTTGGACATCGGCTTTAACTACAACGTTAAACTCGCTTAAACGGTTGCTCCGGTTGATTGCCCTTAGCAGTTCCCCGCTGGTAGTGGCCGTGGACGAACCTTCACTGCGGCGGCTGCTAGCCATTTCATTTGCCCGGGAACGGGCGATTTTTTCATTACTTACAACGTCAAATTCATCACCGAAATCCGGTAGATTTTTTAGTCCCGTCATCCTGATTGGAGTAGACGGTCCGGCACTTTTTAACAGCTGGCCGGTGGTCGTTTCTAGATTCCGCACCTTACCGTAAGTACCGCCCAAAACTACAAAGTCACCGCTTTTTATAGTTCCCTGCTCTACTAAGGCTACGGCTACCGGGCCGCGGCCTTGTTCCATATGAGACTCAATCACTAACCCCGTGGCCGGCCCATCGGTATCAGCTTTCAACTCCTCTACATCGGCCACCAAAAGCACCATATCTAGAAGTTCCGGCAGGCCCTGTTTGGTCTTGGCCGATACCGGCATCACTATGGTCTCGCCGCCATAATCTTCGGGCATCAGTTCGTTTTCCGATAACTGCTGTTTTAGGCGGTTTAGATCGGCCTCGGAAGCCTTATCCATCTTGTTGGCGGCAACCAGGATTTTGACACCGGCTTGTCGGGCAAAACGGATGGCTTCAATGGTCTGGGGTTTGATGCCGTCATCGGCCGCTACAACGATAATAACCAAATCGGTCAGCCGGGCACCGTGTTCACGAAGAGCCGCGAAGGCTTCGTGGCCCGGGGTATCAAGAAAAGTTATCAGCCGACCGTTATGATCGACCTGATAGGCCGATAAGTGTTGGGTAATGCCCCCGGCCTCGCCTTTAACTGCTTCAGCACCCCTAATAGCATCTAGCAAGCTGGTTTTTCCGTGATCAACGTGGCCCATCATAGCTACTACCGGCGGTCGCAGTTCAGCCTTATCACTGTTTTCCTTTTTTATCCGAGCGCCTTTTTGGGCCTGTTCTTTTTTAACCAGTTCTACGTCCGGCAGATCCAGCTCGCCAACCAGAATTTGGGCCGTATCAAAATCAATCTTCTCATTAACCGTGGCCATAACCCCG
>JBBDZV010000045.1:2519-4766 GCA_040900005.1 Saccharimonadales bacterium (SeqCode) | reverse complement strand
ATCATAACGGTGGCATGCGGCAGAAGCAGGCGTTTACCTTTTGCCCCGGAGCTTAAAAGAAAAGCGGCGGCGCTGGCCTGCACACCGATACCAACGGTTTGGATGTCGTTTTTTACGAACTGCATGGTGTCGTAGATAGCAAAAGCATCGTAAACGCTGCCCCCTGGACTGTTTATGTAAAAAATGATGTCTTTGTTAGGGTCTTCGTTCTCCAAAAACAGCATCTGAGCCACCACCAGGTTGGCAGTGTGCTCATTGACGTCATCGCCCAAAAAAATGATGCGGTCTTTTAAAAGGCGGCTGTATATGTCATAAGCCCGCTCTATACGGCCTTCCTGCTCAATAACTGTCGGCACTAGCACTGTACTTGGTCTCATATGAGTTTAGTCTAATTAATTAGCACTCAATCGTCAAGAGTGCCAACTTATAAGTTGATTATTTGCGTAAAGAGATCAACTGTCGGGCGCACCTTTGAATAGTTCGGGCCGTAAGTGAAGGCGGAGGGGGTAGTTCCACCATCCGCGGCTCCCCATAAGCCAGAAGCCGGTGAGCCATTTCGTCTGTTATTTTCCGCTTACCGTCCTCTCCCGATAGGACCAATACCTTTATTCCTTCCTCGGCTTCAAAATAGCCCAGCGAATTTTCTTTCAGAAAACGCCTCAAGGCCATCTTATTTCCGGACTTGATTTTGGAAGCGGCTTCTAGCGGAATACCGCCGATTACTGCAATCTGCCCTATAAAGGTTTTCCTGCTCGGAAAGCCTACTTCTTGCGTAAACACTCCTTCTTCGGTGCTGGGGATTACCTCAACCAGCGTCCGCTGTTGATCATCAATTGAAACTGATTTGACTTCCATAGGATGGCTTTACGAACCAATCTCTCATTTGCGACCAGGTTTTGCAAGCGTAGGCTTTATCTTGAAGCGTAGTCTTTGAGTATTTGAATGGTCTTTTCGGTCAGAATCCGGGCAGCAATGTCCTGGCGGTTTTGCGGCTTATCTAGCTCGCCCTGCATATCCGCGTCCTGGTACTGAGTCTTTAGGGTCTTTATACGCTCATCAACTTCTTGGTCGGCAACTTCTATGCCTTCTTTTTCGGCTATTTCGCTCAAAATCAATCCGGCTTTAACGCGGGCTTCAGCATCCGGCCTCTGTCTGGCTCTGTGTTGCTCCTCGGTTAGACCCTCCTGCTTCAAATGCTCCTGCCATGTCTGGCCGCGGTAAACTAGGTTACGCTTTTCCTCTTCTTCAGCGCTTAAAACTTGCTCATCAATCAAGGATTCTGGAATTTCGGCGGTGGCCTTAGCCACAATCTTACCGATAAGTTCGTTTTCGTAATCGCGATCAGCCTGACGCTGTTTTTCTAATTGTACTTGTTTTTTAATATCTACCTTGAGTTGGGCTACGGTTTTGAAGGGGCCAGCTTTAGAAGCAAAGTCATTGTCTATTTTTGGCTCCACCATTTCCTGAACTTTTTTTAGGCTCACATGGAACTTTACCTTTTTGCTCTGCATACCTTTGACACCGTAATCCTTGGGGAAAGTAAGGGTGAATTCTTTGGTCTGGTCGGCAGACAGACCGATAAGTTGCTCTTCAAAGCCTGGGATAAATGTGCCACTACCAAGCAACAGGGGATGCTCCTTACCGACGGCTCCTTTAACCGGCTTGCCGTCTTCCTCATTACCCGTAAAATCAATTACTACCTCGTCGCCCTTTTTAGCCGGACGCTCCACCTCTTTGCGCTCGGCCATTCTAGCTTGCAGTGATTTGATAATCCCATCCACATCCTTAGAGGTAACTGTTACCTTGGGCTTGGACAGCTTGATGCTTTTATAATTCGGAAGGCTAACCTGGCCGAGCGCCGTGACTTCCGCCTCAAACTCCAGCTGGGTGTAGGGAACGAACTTTTTTATCTGGACTTGCGGCGAAGCTACCGGTCTTAGTTTCTCCCCCTGGGCCGCCCGGCGGTAAAGGTCGTTTACGGCGTGTTCTAGGAGTTCGTTTTGCAGGGCCTGCTGGTCTATGTGTTTCTCTAAAACTGCAGACGGCGCAGTGCCGGCTCTGAAACCAGGTACCTTTACAGAGCTGGTGAAATGCGTCAGCACATGCGCCTTTATCGGCGCCAAGTCCTTCTCATCGGCAGTCACTTTCAAGATGACTTGGGTGGGGCTTTTATCTGTACGGGTTACCTGCATAACGCCCAATTATACAGATTGAGCCGCCTGAATGCGAGAGCTAAGCTTTACGACG
>JBBDZV010000045.1:0-2419 GCA_040900005.1 Saccharimonadales bacterium (SeqCode) | reverse complement strand
GTATAGTATTCAAGCCCCCGCACCACACTGGCATCATAAACGGCGCTGCTGACACCGGCATCGTGGAGCAGTTTCAGCAGGCGACTGACGTTATCTGGAGGTGTATCATTGTTCAAATACTCAGTTAGTTTCGCTGATTTTTCTGCTGATAAGTTTTCGGCAAGTATTTCCTTAAATTCTATATCGCCAAGCTTTGGCATTTTATCAATCAATTGATAAACCTTTTTAAGCTCAGCTTCTTCCATACCGAACTCTCCCATGGACTTAATCATGGCTAAGCGGCTGTTGATATTGATTTTGTACATTTCGGGCTTTGCACCTAGAGCTTTGAGGATGGAATCGGCTACTTGGATAATTTCAAAGTCCGCCTCGACGCCCTCCACCCCAAACAGGTCGATGTTTAACTGCCAGTGCTCGCGCAATCGGCCGCGCTGGGGCCGCTCATAGCGCCAAAGGTTTGGGATGCTGTACCAGCGAAGCGGATAAGGCAACTCCTGCCGGCGGGCGGCCACCATACGGCTGACGGTCGGGGTCATTTCGGGGCGGATGGCCACTTTACGGCCGCCGCGGTCCTCAAAACTATACAACTGCTCATTGACTATCTCTTCACCAGTCTTGGCCAGGTAAATGTCTAGGGGTTCTAGGATGGGCGCATCGTATTCCTGATACCCGAAACCCTCTACTACTTCTCGTAGCTTTCCGAATATATACTTCTGCAGCCGTTTATCTTCCGGATAAAAATCCCGCGCCCCTTTATAACTTTGCGTGCTGAGACTCATCCCGTTAGAAATCCGGTTCGCTGCCGGCGAACCGGCAGATTTTTTATAAAATGCTTATTTCTAACGGGACTCATAATGCTAGCGTCATTATACGTCAATGCCTCGTCCCTAGCCAAAGCCTATAGGCAATAAGCGATGTCATCCTTATAATGTAGGCAGAATTAATCAAAGGAGCCCACCAAGTGGCAAAAACCCAAAATCATACAGCAACTAGCGGGCGCGGCCTAACCGGCGCCGTCGATCTGTTCTGGAAGAGTAAGGATATTGTCTTAAGAAACTGGAAGGCCTTCTTGGCTTTAAATATCATCGGAGCCCTTATAGCCGTGTTCGATGTTTTCGATAGACTTGGCGGCAACAAAGCGGCTGATAAACTTTCCCGCGACAACGTTGTTGATAAGCTAAGCAATCCGTCTTGGAACTTTAATACTCCTGATAATATGAAGTTTTTCGTCGGCTTCGGTATTCTGATGTTAATCGTTGCCATAATCTTAGAAGCTATGCTGGTTATCCTGGCTCTGCGCAGCGCGCAAGGTGAAAGCCCCAGCCTAAAGAAAGTTTGGGTGGAATTCCAAGAAAAGGGTCTGCGCCTAGTTGTACAGATTGTCTTCGTGGGGGTGCTTACAGTTATCGGATTCGTACTGTTAGTCGTTCCTGGCATTATCCTGCTATGGCGATTGTTCCTGGCCCCCTTCATCCTGGTGGATAAGAACACCGGCGTAATAGAGTCAATCAAGCAAAGCTGGAATATGACCAGGCGCTATGCCTGGCCCATATACAGCATCCTACTGTTGGTGTTATTGATTGCCTTGACTTCTGTGACCCCCGTGGTCGGCGGACTCATAGCCTTCGTGCTAGGACTTCTTTACACCGTAGCCCCCGCTCTACGCTACGAAGAAATCAAAAAACTGGGCTAGAAATCACCTATTGTTTGAGGATAAGCAATAGGTTCAAGCGTAAGGACGTGCGAAAGCTGTAAGTAAAAAAGCTCCCTCTATTTTTACGGAAGCTGAAGTCACGACCTAAGCTGGTGGGGATGATAGGACTCGAACCTACACGCCTTTCGGCACTAGTTCCTAAAACTAGCGCTTGCCCGCCTAAAGTTGGTGCC
The DNA here is from genome assembly GCA_040900005.1 of Saccharimonadales bacterium (SeqCode). GTDB lineage: Bacteria > Patescibacteriota > Saccharimonadia > Saccharimonadales > UBA10212 > JBBDZV01. Next base: position 532 of record JBBDZV010000045.1, on the reverse strand, counting down.
GAGGAGAGGACTCGAACCTCCATGGATTTCTCCGCTAGCTCCTAAAGCTAGTGCGTCTACCAGTTTCGCCACCTCGGCACAATTTTGGCGGGTGAATATACCAACCTGCCCAGCACTTAACTTGTTAAGTGCTGTGGGTTCACCACATCCCCGACCACTGTTATTTTACTTTATTCTGAAGTAAAAGACTAGCTGCGTTTAGCTATGAAAACCTCCAGAGCTTCGGCTGAAACCCTTAACCTATCCTTGAATGTATCATCTGTAATTTTTAGTGTTATATCCTCATCATACTTGGCCGCAAACTCCTGATGATGCTGTAGATAATTATCTAGCTGGGTTTCAACGAACTTTGAACGGCCGGTCGAATTAAGAAGTCTTACCAAGAATTCTTTGGATAATCCTAGCTCAATCATGAACCAGTCATAGCCGGCGTCCTGAAGCTGGGTTTTGGTTTCTTCCCACCTGCGGTCCACACTGCCGTCAAAAATAATAGGTCGACCTGTAGCTAAAACTTCCAGACGCCTTTGAGTTT
>JBBDZV010000044.1:0-5024 GCA_040900005.1 Saccharimonadales bacterium (SeqCode) | reverse complement strand
ATGCATCCCAGGAGATTCACATTTGCGCGAAATGCAAGGCAACAGCGAGGAGCAGACTGAGCCGTATATCAATACGGTAAAGGAGCACCGGAGCTGGCAACGTAGCAGTTCGCCAAAAGCAGCAGCGGAGTTTCTGGCTCCGCCAGAAAGCAGGCTGATGCGTTGTGAAGGTTCTGGGCATGAAAAAGTCCGACCTAGACGGCCGGACAAGATAAGCTCCATTATACACATTTACCCGGTCTTTTGCAAACTATGCTCCAAGGTTTACACCTTGCAGCTGTTACAATTGAGACTAACATGAAGCAATTAAAAAAATTATACGCACAGTTCAAGCCGGAGCACTATCTGCTAAGTTTTAGACAACTTGGCAGGTCTTTCGAGGGCCATTTAGAAATCAATGGCAAAAAAGCCGGTCGGCCCAGTAAGCGTATCGCTCTGCACCAAAAAGGATTAAAGGTAGAACAAGCCCGCATCATCCGGAAGGACGCTAAAGGCGAAACTGAATATGAAATAAGTAGAATTAACCATCTGCCTACTTTTGAGGAGGTGCGAATTCACACTCATGACTTGATGCTCCCGGGTGTTTATCAGATCAGCCTTGACTATAAATCAGACCAAAAAAATGCCCTGGAGCCCAAAAGATTGCAAACCGACGTTTCTCGACGGAACCTTCTGCCCTCCGTTGACGAACCAGAAGCTTGGGCTGAATCGAACGTAGAAATTAAATAGTGAATTGGCCTTTTTGGTAGATTATGGCTTTCTTTCCGCCAAACAAGGTAGCCGTTACAGTTCGGTCAGTCGTAGATATCATGTCGGTATGAACGGCTGATTCGTTAAAACCGAGTTTTCTAAATACACTTCGGGGTACATCAACGGTGCTGCCGTTATAAGTATCGTGGTATGACCGGCCGACAGCTAGATGCGTATTGCCGAAGGGACCTCCCATATTTTCGTCATAAAGTGTTTCGGCCATAAACTTGGTGATGCGGGATAGGCGCTTATCGGTCAGTGAGAACTCGCCTAGTTGAGCAGCCCCTTTATCGGTCGCCAACATTTCATGCAACAGCCTTTCGTTTTTCGACGCCGAGGATTTTATGATTCTGCCTTTTTTAAAAAGCAGCTCAATGTTTTCTACTTTGGGACCGTAATAATACAGCGGCTGATTAAAGCGTATCCAACCCTCTGTACCCCGCCAGTCGGGAGAGGTGAAGACCTCAAAGCTAGGTATATTCCGGCCGCTGCCGCCCATCCAGCGACGCTTTTCACCCAGTGTTATTTTAAGATCCACATCCGCACCCTGCATATGCAGGTCCAAGATACGCATGTCCGTTAAGATTTGGGCGACTCTTTGGACCTCCTGAGTAACTTTACGCCATTTGGCAACCGGATCAGCCAGATCCAAATAGCAGGCCCTGATAATCTGCTGCCAATATTGCTCCAGGGACAGACCGGCCTCACGAGCCATAGAAGCAGTGCCGTAAAGCCCAACAGTCCACGTGAAGCGACCGTTATTCTCCTTTACGTCTAGCCATTCCATGAGCTGCTTTCTGCTCTTTTGGGCCAAAAGCATTTTCTTAGGATCGACTTCATCCAGTTCATGGACGTTGTGGTCGGCTATTACGGAGACATGGTGGTCCACTACTTTTACTAAGCCCCTGTAATACGGAGCCGGGAAAGCGGTGAGTTGTTCGTGCGTAGCATTGTCGTAAAAATATTTACCAAAACCGTCCATATCATCGCTCAGACTACCGATAATCAGGCCCCCGCTATCAAAAACTACTTTAGATAAAGCCCTGTAAAAGGGTAGAGCCGATAACGGCGACCGCAGATAGACCAACTCTCCAGGCTTTAGGCCTTCGCCGCTGTTTAAGGCGAAATTAATCAGTATTTTTGCATACTTCTCAAGGATTTCAGAAGACGGCTGATAACTCATTACTGCTAATTATACCCGAGATGGCCGCCAGTGATATCGCTAGCGCTTATATTTGAGGTACTGGTGTTAATCGATATTAACGATGTCAATTTTTTCATAGCCCGGACCAGCAACGGCCGCGGCCATAATCCGCCAATCTCCTTCGTAATTATTCTGAGAAGTCCATAGGTTGGCCGCAAACCGGACTTGACGCTGTTTTTCGGGAGTTATATAAGCCAGACCGTCGCCTTGGTCTGCGCTGCTTCGGTACTTTACTTCTATGAAATAGACTACCTTGTCTTTGGCGGCTATGATGTCTATCTCGCAGTAACGTGTGCGCCAATTTGTATCCAGCATTTTATAGCCGTTTTTAATTAATAGGTGGGCCACGGCTTCCTCGGCCTTCTGTCCCAGACTTGTAGTTTTCATGCTTGGGGACCTTGATCTATTAGGCGAAGCGGCCGGAAGCTAACCCGGTGGATGTTCTTCAATATGCCGTAAGAACGCAGAGCTTCCTTGTGGGCCGGGGTACCGTAGCCAACGTGACTCTCAAACCCATACTGCGGATAGCGACTTTTAAGTCTTGTCATATAACGGTCTCTTTTAACTTTAGCGTATATGGAAGCGGCCGAGACAATAGGAATCCGTCCATCGGCGCCCACTAGAAGTTCTACGGCCCTATAGGTTTTAGGGGCATAATTAACCGAGCCGTCCACAACTATCTGCTCGTTTTTATCAACCGCTAGTGCCCTCAAGGCCCGGCTCACCCCTAGGCGCATAGCGGCAGCCAGACCTCGTGTATCTATTTCGTTACAAGAAACCCAGCCTTCACCGAACCGGCAAAATTTAACTAACTCTTCGAATATCTGTTCACGCTGAGAGCGGCTCAAGGATTTGGAGTCGGCCACAGCTTGAGGCAAATCGGAAAATGCCTTGGCCGCCACGACCAGTAACGGTCCTGCTAAGCAGCCCCTTCCCACTTCGTCTACTCCGACCATATTAAGCAGTATTACATTAGCGTCCTGGCCTGTCCAGATAAAATTACTTGACTGGTCAAGTAATTACTGGCCGTCTTTGTTCTGATCTTCAGCGGGGTTTTCAGCGTCGGCCTTGAGATTTGGCCTGGCTTCCAGTTTTTCAGCTTCACTTTGTGGCTCTTTTGCAGTTGCGGCATCCGCTTCGGCTTCTTCGGCTGCTTTTTCGGCTTTAGCGGCTGCCGGATCATAACTCTCCAGTTGCTGTTCATGAATTTTGGCTTCTTCGGCTTCAGCCTCTTCGTCGCGTACAGCGTTAACGGTCTGCTTATCAAACTCAACGCCCGTCAAACGGGCACTCTTACCAGTTAGGTCACGCATATAGCTCAGGTAGTTACGGCGGACTTTGGAGCGCTTGGTCACCTCTACTTTTAGAATACTAGGCGAATGGATAAGATAGGTCTTTTCAACCCCGACACCACTGGCTATTCGACGAACCGTAAAGGTAGATGTCAGGCTGTTTTTGCGGCCAGTCCTAATAACCAGACCTTCAAAAACCTGGATACGCTCTTTACCGCCTTCGACGATTTTTTGGTGAACTCGAACGTTATCGCCGCTTTTAACGTCAACTACGGCTTTCTTTTTGTGCTTGTTCTCAATTTTCTGCATTACGCTATGGGAGTTCATTGCTTACCTCTTATTCAGCTTCGAATCATGCTCTTGGCCTACGGCTATTATACCGCGCGTCATCGTATCTTATCAGATACGCTTCCTTGCCTGATATTAGCCTCGGCTTCAAGCTCAAGATTCTCACTTAACGAACCAGAGGTAACCAATGACCTCCGTATAAGTCCCATATATCCTACAGGAAAAACCCCTTTCAATCAACGTTGCAAAGGCCGGATTGTGCTAAAGTAGGTTTCATGAGCGCAGAAAGGCGAGAAGCGGAGCCTATAGTGACTTACCCCGACGGCAGGCAGTATTACTTTGGCACACCCGAGAATCTTTTTAATTTCTTTGATATCAGCCTCCCTCAACGGTCTCTTGAAATGGAGAAACTTCTGGCAGATGGGGGACGGCCGCCTAAACTCCAAGTAGCTACAAGTCCGTTATCTTGGGAGCAAAAGAGGCAAGAGATATATGATGCAAACCGGGCTCTAGCTACTACCCAACTACTCGGAAAATTTCCTCTAGAGTCGTCTGGCCTGCAAAAACCTTCTCAAGACCGTCCTGCAGCATAGTCCGCATTCCTTCTTCTACGGCTTTGGCCTGTAGCATATCGGTAGTTATCTGGTTCGGCGGTAGACGCAGAAGTTGCTGTACACCCGGCGTCATCACTAGCTGTTCCCTGATGGCTACCTGCCCGGTATAGCCGAAAGGGTTCTTCTGGCTGCTGCCAGGCTTATAGAGCGTGATGGAGTCTATCTCGGGCCGCTCCAGTTGCGCCGGATAAGTATCTATTAGGCTCTTCAGTTGGGCTTTAAGTGCCTCATCAGGATGGTAGGGTTGTTTTGTTTCGTCGTCCAGACGGCGTACCAGACGTTGGGCCATAACCAGATGCATTGCATTGGCAAACAATGGGTTGATACCAACCATATCCAGCATTCGTGTCAAAGCCGCGGCGGCACTGCCGGCGTGAAAAGTACTTAGCACCAGATGTCCGGTCAAAGCACCCTGCAAAGCCGTTTTAGCGGTATCTTGGTCGCGTATTTCACCGACCATCACCACGTCCGGGTCCAAGCGTAGGACTGCTCGTAGTTTTTCGGCAAAACCGTGACTTTCCAGAGCCCCTTTAACCGGAATTTGAACAACACCCGGCATATTGTATTCAACGGGATCTTCTAGGGTGATGATTTTGCGTTCCGGTGTGTTCAAAGTGTTAAGCAGGGAATAAAGAGTGGTAGTCTTACCCGAACCAGTCGGCCCGACTACCAACACCATGCCGGTAGGGTGCCTTATCACGTCATTAACGACCTCTAGTTCTTTTTGGCTAAGACCCAGATTGTCTAACCGAAAAAGCTCCAACCGCATATTGAATAGTCTCATTACAGCATCCATGCCATAGACGGTCGGAATAGTCTCAACTCGCAAGTTGAGCATTACTTCTTCTCCCGTAGACATTTTGTAAGACCGGCTGA
>JBBDZV010000043.1:0-5093 GCA_040900005.1 Saccharimonadales bacterium (SeqCode) | reverse complement strand
TGGCGGAGAGGGAGGGATTCGAACCCTCGGTGCTATTGCTAGCACAACGGTTTTCGAGACCGTCCAGTTCAACCACTCCTGCACCTCTCCAGCAGTAATTGTAAGGGGCTGGGCACTAGACGGCAATTTTCTTGGATAGTCTATGGGCGTGATTTACAATAATGCTTATGAATATAGCCCGGAAGGCGGCACTGGCTGGTCTAACGTCGCTCCTGATACTTTTTTTGTTCATTCTGGCGCTTAGTGTCGGTGTTATGAGGCTCGTCGGTCAGCCCGAAGACATCAAAGGCCTGATTAATAGAAGCGGTGTCTTTGAAAACGTAGTGCCAAACCTTTTGGACGAAGCTGAAAAGAATACTAAGAACGATGATGGTTTATCTCTGAAGAACCCGGCCATAAAATCGGCCGCCGAAAAGGTCTTTACGCCGGACTACCTGCACGTAACTGTCAATCAGACGATTGATGATATCTATCTTTGGCTGGACGGCAAGGCTGACCAGCCGCTGATTAATCTTAACTTGACCGCCAAAAAAGCGGCTTTCGCGTCTGAAGTCGCTGCGTCTGTCCTGCAGCGGGCCAAGACTTTACCGAAATGTACCATCACCAATACCCCCACCTCGTTCGATCCGCTGACGGCCAAGTGCCTACCGGCTGGTGTTTCGGCCTCCCAAGCGGCAGCTGATGCTAAGCGAGAAATTCTAAGCCAAGAAGGCTTTTTGAAAGACCCGGTCATCACCGCCGGTGATATAAAAAATGAGGACGGACAGCCGCTATTTGACCAGTGGAAAGAGGCCCCTAAGGCCTATCAAAAAGCCAGGCAGGCGCCGTTCATATTGTCGGTTTTGGTCCTGCTGGTTTCAGCGGCTATATTCTTCCTTAGCCAACCGCGTCTTAAGGGACTGCGCAGGGTAGGGGCCACATTGATAGTAATGGGCGTACTGATGATGGTCTTTGCCTGGGGCGTGGACTACGGTGTCAATCAAAAGTTGTTGCCGCAAATCAGCGTAGACAATGGAGCCGTGGAGGACAGCTTCAAAACGGTTATCAAGGATGTGGCCAATCAGGTTGATAATAATTACTGGATATTCGGCAGTGTTTATCTGGCCCTGGGGGCCTTAGCCATTGCAACCACCGTATACTTGAGGCGCAGAAGGGGAGACGGTCCGCACCATCACGATGTAAATCCACCGCCGCCGCACGAGGATAAGCCCCCAACCCATCCGACTAAACCAAAGGTCATTAAAGTCCAGTAGGCAAACCTAGTCTTCGCTGGCCCATTCTTTTTCAAATTCTTGCAAGAATTTTTCCATATATCTGTGACGCTGTTGAGCCAGCCGTTTACCGGTCTTGGTATACATCCGGTCTTTTAGCAGAAGCAGTTTTTCATGGAAATGATTGATGCCAGAAATCGCTCCTTTTACAAATTCCTCCTGGGTCATATTCAGTGCTTCCGCCCTATCGGGCAGAAAAATCGGGATGCCGCTGAAGCCGCAGTAGGCGAATGCTCTAGTGATGCCGATGGCGCCCATGGCGTCCAGTTTATCGGCGTCGTGGACTACCTTGCCCTCTAAGGTTTTTAAACTAGGAGCCACAGAGGCGCCCTTGAAAGAAATATTGCGAACGATATCTTCTACATGGGCAATAGTCGGTTCCTCCACTTCTATTTTTTCCAGCCAGGCGCGAGCGGCTTTTGGGCCAGCTTCAAAGTCACCGTCGTGGAATTTGAAGTCGGCAATATCATGCAGTAGCGCTGCTAGCTCTACCACTTCCATATCCACATTTTTTTCGTCTACGGCGATCCGTTTAGCGAGTTGCCATACCCGGTACATATGCCACCAGTCGTGGCCGGAAGCTTCCTGGCCGAACTTCTCTTTTATGAAGTCAGCGGTCTGCTGGACGGCGCTACTTTTCATTCAGCCATAATACCAAATATGTATATTACGCGACCCCTAAATCATCTAGAGTTTGGGAGAAAACCGCCCGCTCTTCTTCCTGGCCGGATTTGACATCCACTAAACTCAGCTCGCTATCTTGAAATATGGCTTGAGAGAACCTTAATGCTGACAATAAAACCGGCCCTTCCCCAACGTAAAGTTGAGTTAGTCCGTAATAATGACGGGGCTTAGGAACATCGTGCCTACTGTAAACTTGACGCTTTTCGTGACAGGTCAGGGGAAGTTTGTAGCCTGACGGGAGCTTGATTCTCTGCTCGCCCACTGGCGTTTTGGTAAAATCTGTTGCCGCAATGTCGCCGCTTCTAATGGTTAGGTTTAGCTGGTGGGTACCCTTAGCATTTAACTCATCTAAATAGGTGACTAGGGTTCTTTCACATTCTTCCAAAAACCCCATTTCTTGCAGCATATGGCCCTGCAGAGTCTCTTTGTGGTCACGCACCTGGGTATGTTCATACCAAGCACCAAAGAAAAGAGTAAGCCCGGAGATATTTTCTGGGATTGGCCTTAGTTCACCGGGGCTCGGGTATACGAGCGGGGGTTGGTCTTGTTCTTCCGCTCTAGCCAAGTACTATTTACGGTTAAGGTTTATAAGGGCTGATATACCCCAGGCCGCTACGGCGTAAACCAGCATAGCGAACAGGGTGTAAACTTCGAAGCGTGAGACCCCGTAATCGTAGTTGTTATAGCTAAACAAGCTAAAGAAAGGGGCCACGAAAGGCTGGGATATTGAGTAAATAAAGTCGGCAAAGGCATTATTTCTGTTAGCCCCCAATAGCGAAAGAACGAAACGGAACGCCAGAAGTACGAGTATTATCCCGGCTATGAACCAAACCACCCTCTCTGCTAAATTACGGCTGTCGTTGGCGCGGACCCCAGGATCGTCTGTACTTACTTTTTTGGTTCTACTGACAGTTTCTCCGTCATCGGTCACAGTTTCACGTATTAATTGCTCAGCCATATTATTCTCCTTAGTTTGTTAATCTTAATGGTAACTATACTCTACCGCAAGGCTGTAACCGTAAAATATCTAACAATAAATTCAGAGTATAATTGTTGGGAAGAAAGGCTAACTTAATGTTTAGAGAATTTAAAAAATTCGTTTTACGGGGCAATTCTGTGGATTTGGCGGTCGGTCTAGTTATTGGGGCAGCCTTTACATCGGTTGTAAATGCTTTGGTAAAGGGCTTTATAAACCCCCTGGCATCGATTTTTTATGACGGTGTAACGTTTAATCAAGCGAGTTTCGTGTTCAGGGAGCAGAAATTCCTATACGGCGAGCTGCTAAACAACCTGCTCACCTTTTTGATAGTCGCGGCAGTTGTTTTCTTCCTAGTGGTCCAACCGATAAATAAGCTGACGGAACTTGCTAGCCGCGGTAAAAGCACCGATGATCCTTCCACCCAAAAATGTCCTTATTGCCTAAGCGAGATAGCCAAAGACGCCACGCGCTGCAAGCACTGCACCTCGCAAATCAAAAAAATGGCGTAGTAGCTTTTTATCTCTATTACTGCTAGAATTACCCCTGTTGCAGCTACCCAATTTCGTAAAAACCCGCTTTAGCAGTTTTTGCGAAATTGAAAGGAGCGACAAAGCGCTAAGCCGAAGCTTTTGGCTAACAGACAAAACGAGGCAGGCACGCAAGTTGCGACGCGCACCCGTAGCTCAGCTGGATAGAGCGTTGGCTTGCGGAGCCAAAGGTCGTAGGTTCAAATCCTGCCGGGTGTACCATGCAAAGAGCCCGTGCTTGCCATGGGCTTTTTGCATGGTTGCTCGCTGTAGCGAGCTGAACCTGCGAAGTAGGTCGCGGAGCGAGGACACGCGCAGGTGCTTGCACCGAGCATGCCGCAGTGGAGAAGTGTCCGCTTTACGGATGTGCGCTAATCCTGCCGGGTGTATCGATAATGTACTTTAGAATTTCAGGCGGCGGGAAAGCCTGTCTACACCATCCATACTCCGCTCTTCATATGGCAAGTGAACACCAATCGTATCCGTTATTTTCTCTTCATCGGCAGCGTCAAAATATGCCGAGACCGGTACCATAAAGCGCTTTATGGGCAATAGATTTATGCTAAGCAGGGCGCCGTCGCGGATAATGGAGAATGATTTAAATTGGTTGTACGGGTAGGTTTTTTGGCCGACACGGAAACCCGACTCCGAAAGCTCGTAGCTGAGTTGGCGTGGTTTCCGGGAAGCAAAGACCCCAACCACTACACCAATTATAGGGATGGTCCCCGAAGCAAAGTAGTCACGCGTAATGAAATAAATCCCCGCTGTTAAAGCTGCGGTAGCCAGGACAAGCAGGCCATACCAGCCCGCACCCCGGGTGTGATCTATGTATTCAGAGGCGCTCCAGGAAATCGAGGTTGTTGAAGCCGCTAGCTCATCGGCCGACTCGCCTGATTCATATTTCCAATTAGTATCTTCTTGGGCGCTCATCCACTGCCTTGTTTTAATCTGCTAAAGCTTATTGTAGATGATTTAATTTCTTAAAACTATTACCGCATAACTATATAGGCCTTTCTTTGTTATACTTACCCCTATAAAATAGCTGAGGAAGGGTCGCATAGTTGGTCTAGTGCACCTGTCTTGAAAACAGGCAAGCGAAAGCTTCGTGGGTTCGAATCCCACCCCTTCCGCCACTTTTTATAGCCAATTTTGTAAAATCGTGCTTCAGCAGAGCTTTGCAAAATTGAGAGGAGAAGCCTAGCATTAAATCGAAGCTTTTGCCGAAAGGCAAAACGAGATAAATGCGTAAGCTTCGACGAGGAGAGGTACCCAAGAGGTTGAAGGGGACGGTTTGCTAAATCGTTAGGGGGGCGAAAGCTCCCGCGAGGGTTCGAATCCCTCCCTCTCCGCCAATTCTGAAGCCCGTCAGTAAGACGGGTTTTTGAATTGGCGGCATAGAGAAAGCGAGTCAACTGCTTGACTCGCGGGATTCGAACAGGCGCAGCGTTGTGTGAGTTTTGCTAGCAAAGGCGAACACTGCGAGCCGGGCCCGCGAAATTTTTCCGTCAGGAAAAATATTTGTGGGTCGGAAATCCCTCCCTCTCCGCCATTTTTATAATCGCTTTGCGAAGACTAGGGCATCTACGCTTTTAGCACCATTGGCTTTCAGTACTTGATAAGCCGCCTGTAGGG
>JBBDZV010000042.1:0-5118 GCA_040900005.1 Saccharimonadales bacterium (SeqCode) | reverse complement strand
TTGTAACCGGCACTATTAAACCGCGACCTTACCGAGCCCCGGTCCTCAATAATTTGGTGGTTTTCTTCTAAAAGAGCGTCAAGTGACCGATAAATCTCCCCTTCAAAAGACGATAATCCCATCTTACGGCTGAGCTCCCGTTTGCCCAAGGGGCCTGTTTCAATCAGTTCGCCGTTGGCCAAGACTACCTGCAGATAGTCCACGTAATTGCCTGTGGAGCCATATTTTACGGATTTTTCGCCGGTGGCATTGTTGGCCAGGCCGCCTCCTAACGTGGCATAAGCATGAGAGGCCGGGTAGGGCGGAAAAAATAGCCCATGTGTGTATAGGGTCTGCTGCAGCTTATCGTAGGTTAAACCGGGTTCTACTGTCACGGTCGCTTTCTTGGGGTCCAGCGACAGGATGCGGTTCATATGAGCCGGAAATACCATTATGATACCGTTGCTTATAGCGCCACCGGTAGTGTCACTGCCGGCTCCTCTAGCGGTTACCGACAAAATCTTACCGCGCTCGGCCAACTGCCAGGCGAAACGGATAGTTTTTCGGACATCGTTCTCATCACGGGGATAAACTATGGCTGTCGGCACCAGCTCCAGGACACTGGCATCGTGCGCAAAATGTCTGCGGGCGTCGGGGCTGGTGGTAACCTCGCCCAAAAGATGCTCCTGCAGGTAATGAGCAATTTTACTCATAATAATAGACCTTCCACTTACCAGCTATGATAGCACGAACAGCTTGTCATACCAGGGGTGTTTGGCGTAATATTAACAGAGAGGCGCAGTGGTGAAATTGGTATACACGCTACGTTCAGGACGTAGTGGGCGTAAGCCCGTGAAGGTTCAAGTCCTTTCTGCGCCACCATGGATTCGACAAGCTCACCATTGGTGGGCTTTTTGAATACATATTGATGAATGGACTTGAACCGATAGGCGAGAACAGTCAGTGACTGTTTGAGTTTTCATTGCTTGGCCGCCTTGCGCAATTGCTTTTTGCAATTTTGACGCAGGCGCATGATAACTCAACTCCTTTCTGCGCCACCAGATAACGAATACTTAACTAGTCAAGCAATTTAAGGCCAGAGGCGCCAGCGCCAGGACGGCCCCGGCACAGCTTCTTTTAAAATCACCGGCGAAGAAGCCTTTTGGCCGTTAGCACTTATTGAGACAGTCCCAACCGATTCGTTCTTGTCTGCCGGTGCCTTCAATGGCTGTAAGGAAAGAGCTATGACCGGCTTAGTGTCTTGCCAGGTCAGAAGCGATAAATCCTGTTTAGCTATTGCCGTTGCTGTACCTCCCCAGGGTAATCGGTAGGTACCAACCGTCTGGCCAGTTCGAACGGGTTCAGCCAGACCAAAAGCAGTATCGCTAGCACGAGCTACCAGGCGGCTATCGCTTAGGGCGGCATTTCGAGACGGTGCATCTAGGATTGCTCCGACAACAGTTACTTTCCGGCCTTGGACTAACCGCTGTGACGTAAACAGAAAACAACCGCCGGCAGCGTCAGTACTGCCAGTTTTTATACCGGTAAAGCCGTCTGTTCCCAGCAGCCAGTTGGTACTTGAGACTGGCCCGGCAACTGGTAAATCGGCCTTTTCAGAAGCGACAATCCCGGCCACTACCGGCTCATTCAGCACTGCTAGCCCCAGAAGCACTAGGTCACGGGCGGTACTTTTAGTCTCTTTGGAAAATCCACTGGCACTGCCGACAGTGGATTTATCCATACCTAGGTCCTTGACCATTTTATTGGCATAAACCCGATAGTTCTCGGTTGAGCCAAAGGCCCAGCGCACCAGGCTATCGGCCATATTATTTGAAGAGGGAATCAGCATGGCCTGGAGCGCCTGGTATTGACTCATCTTTCCGCCCGACGTGACTTTGGAAACCGACCCGTTGTTCAGGTAGTAATACTCAAATGAAGCGACATCCGCAGAATCCAGAGTGATGGTAGGGCCTGGCTGCCCAGGCTTTAGGGGTTTTTGCTTTAAAACTGCCAAGGCCGTAATAATTTTCGTAACACTGGCTATAGGCACCGGTGCCTGAGCACGGCTGGTCTCCAGTACACCGTATCCAGCGGCCCCCATAGCTCCTTGACCATAATTAGGCCAAGGTAGAGCGGTCTTTGGTGCCGCCGACACCGCCACGCTAGCTTTGACCGGCTGCAGCGGCGCCAGGGGCCTAGCTAGCGCGAAAGCTTGCCCGCCAACAATCGCTACTGCTACCAGCGTTATTACCTTTTTTCTCATATACCCAAGTCTATAATACAGGGTTTTTCCGGTGTTACTGCCGGCCCACCTGGTGTATAATTAAACCTAGCTAACAAGGGGAGTCATGACGACAACTACATACATAGTTCTAGGTGCGATAGCAGTATTAGTGCTGGCAATTGTGCTTATCTATAACAGCTTGGTTAGGGTAAAGCTTCGGACTGATGAAGCCTGGAGCGATATATCCGTTCAGCTGAAACGACGCTACGATTTGATACCAAACCTGGTCAGTACAGTACAGGGTTATGCCTCTCATGAGAAAAACGTATTCGAGAGAGTAACAGAAGCTCGAGCCCAAGCCATGAACGCCCAAAATGTAGAAGAAGTTGCCAAAGCCGACAATCAATTCAAGGATGCCTTGAAGAGTCTATTCGCTGTGGCTGAAAACTACCCTGACCTAAAAGCTAATCAAGGATTCCAGCAGCTGCAAGCGGAGCTAGTTGATACCGAAGATAAAATTCAGGCTGCCAGGCGCTTTTATAATGGTGCTGTCCGCGATCTGAACATTAAAATACAGTCACTACCGACCAATATTTTTGCCGGCCTTTTAGGATTTAAGCAGCGAGAATTCTTTGAGGTGGACGAGGATGAAGCCGCTGGCGCTAACAAACCGGTTAAAGTAGAATTTCCCGCCGGTACCAAAGCTCCTAAATCATAAATAGCAGGGGTTATTACTGATATGTATAACCAAATTGCCAGCAATAAACGCCGAACCTTACTGCTAATGCTGTCTTTCGTGGTGCTGCTTTGGGGGCTGGCCTATCTCATCAGCCAGGCTACCGGCCAGCGCGGCCTGCTTTATATAATCGGGTTATTTTCTCTGAGCTATGCTATTTTTAGCTACTTTGCCGGCAGCCGGATGGCTCTGGCAATTAACGGTGCTAAACAAATCACTAAAAAAGACGAGCCGCGTCTTTGGCGAACGATAGAAAACCTGGCAATCACCGAAGGCATGCCCATGCCCAAAGTCTATATCATGGATGACCCGGCCCCGAACGCTTTTGCCACCGGCCGCAACCATAAAAAGTCGGCAGTTTGTGCCACCACAGGCCTGTTAAAAATTATGGACGACTCGGAGTTGGAGGGAGTCATGGCTCATGAACTGGCCCACGTTAAAAACTATGACATCAGAGTCAACACCATCGCCTTTGCCCTGATTGGCATTATTTCTATGATAGCCGACTTCTTTTGGCACTTCTCCATTTTTGGCAGCAACGATCGTCGGGAAGGAAACCAGCTAGTTTATGCCTTGACCATTGCTGCGGTTATTTTGGCCCCACTAGTTGCGACCCTGATCCAACTGGCCATAAGCCGCCGCCGAGAGTTTCTGGCCGACGCTTCCGGCGCCTTAACAACTCGCTACCCCGAAGGCCTAGCCAGCGCTCTGCAGAAAATTGCCAAATATGGTGGCACGCTTAAAAAACACCAAAATACCTCTACGGCCCATATGTTTTTTGCTAACCCTCTTACAAAAGGCAGTATAGCTAGCTTATTCAGCACTCACCCCCCGGTAGAACAGCGCATTAAGAACCTGCACGAAATGAGCCTCTAGCGGCCAGCCTGCTTGGCGCATAATGGCGTTAGAAACTGCGCTGCTCGCTCAATGTATTAAAAAATACACCTCTCTGCTGCTGCTCGTTTCTGCCTTGTACGGCATCCAAGCAGGCTGGCCTTACAAGTGATAAAAACTCTTTAATTCGGATATAATATAGATATGGTAAAACAGGGAAAATCTGACCGAGCAACTGCGGCTCCGTTGCGAGTTGGCGATGCTATCAGGCGGAAGATACGTGTAAAGGCTAAAAGTGAAGGCCGTCTTCGCCCGCCGCTGCCTGGCCCATTTACCTTAGCCACTCAGGCATTGTCTATGCTTCGGATATTTTGGAAACCACTGGGGGGCATATTGCTGATTTATCTAACCTTGAATTTCATATTCTCCGGCGGCATCGGGAAAGATTACAGTTTAGTCGCCGAGATAAAAGGCTACATACAAGATAGCCCCACCCACTTATCTGCCCTGGGTAGTGCCTTGGCTGGCTTTGGACTACTGGCTTCGGGCAGTGACGGCAGTGGTACTTCCGCCTCGACCGGCTTCACTAGCATTCTTCTGGTAATCGTAAGCCTTACAACTATTTGGGCCTTGCGGCATTTGATAGCCGGCCAGGAGGTATCAGTGAAAGAATCTTATTACCAGGCCATGAAGCCGCTGGTGCCATTTCTGCTGATTATTTTAGTTATATTCTTGCAGCTACTGCCCATGAGTATTGGGGCGGCTTTACTCAATACGGTG
Source organism: Saccharimonadales bacterium (SeqCode) (assembly GCA_040900005.1). GTDB lineage: Bacteria > Patescibacteriota > Saccharimonadia > Saccharimonadales > UBA10212 > JBBDZV01. Next base: position 565 of record JBBDZV010000042.1, on the reverse strand, counting down.
CTAAGAGGAACAGTTACCGATTCGCAGATTATAACCATAGTCTTTAGCTTCTTATTTGTGGCGTTGTCAGTCTGGACGGTTTATATGCTGACCAGCTCTATCTTGGCACTTTACATCGTAACTTTACCGGACCGGCACCCCCGTCAGGCCCTGCGGTCTGCTAAGAAAGTAGTAGCGTCAAGAAGATGGCCGGTTCTTTTTCGGCTTGCGGCCCTGCCTGTGTTTATTTTGGTATCGATGGCAGTCGTAATAGTACCGCTAATATTTTGGGCCGCTCCCCTGGTACTGCCAGCCTACTTTGCTTTGAGCGGCGTGGCACTGCTTTTTACTCATACTTATTTGTACAATTTCTATCGGAGTCTGATTGAATGACTCCCGATAAGGCGGTTGGCGAGAGAGCGGCCAAGCTAAGAGATCTCATAAACGATTACCGCTACAACTATCACGTCTTAAATAAATCAACGATGAGCGAAGCCGCCGCTGACAGTCTGAAACACGAACTTACGCAGTTAGAGGAAAAATACCCGACGCTTATAACTCCAGATTCCCCCACCCAGCGGGTAGC
>JBBDZV010000041.1:0-5278 GCA_040900005.1 Saccharimonadales bacterium (SeqCode) | reverse complement strand
AGCGGGCCCAGCTATCGGCCGATCAGGCCGAACAGAACAGTCTGCTAGCCTATACAGCCGGACAGCAGGCCGAGTATGATTCCCAGGTAAAAAAAGCTAGCGCTAAAATTATTGACCTCAGACGCCAACAGGCTTTAGAAAACGTTCGTCGTTTTGGCGGTAGCGGCGGTGTGATTGGCGGCGGCGGCTACCCTTGGGGCAATGCTCGCTGTTTGGCGACCGGACAAATCGGGGGCTGGTGTCCGGGTTATGAATGGGGCTATAACGGCGACTGGCACAACTGGAACACCGGCGGCTACGCTTATCGTAACTGCACTGATTGGGTGACTTACCGGGTTCGAGCGGCCGGCGGCTATGCTCCAGGGGGCCTAGGTAATGCAAATCAGTGGGACGACCGCGCTCCGTCTTATGGCTTTACAGTCAGCAGCACTCCTAAAGTAGGCGCGGCAGCCGTCAGCAATAGCGGATATTATGGGCACGTTATGTATGTCGAGGCCGTCAATGACAACGGCAGTATTGTGGTTAGCGACTATAACCGCGCCGGGACGGGTAAGTATGATATGAATAATATCAACCCGGCCGGACTGCGGTTTGTATACTTCTAAGATAAGTATTATTTGCCACAAAGTAGAGGGTAGTGCTAGCGCTTCGGCTATAATTAGTCTGATTAGTTCGTGATAAAAATGGAAGGTTAAAACCAAATTGGACAAGATGCAACCACCAAACGAAGCCCACCATTACCATAAAAGATGGTCTGTACGAAGGACGGCCATAACTTTCGTGCTGGCGGCATTGTTTTTTGGCGCCGGTGTGGTCGTTGGACGCGGCAATGTTCATCTCCCGCTTTTAAGTACGGGCAATCCTAATGCCGATTTGGCCAGTCAGCTGGACTATTCGTCGGTTGACCGGGTCTACAGTCTTTTAAAAAGTAGTTTTGACGGCAAGCTTGACGAAGGCACGCTGCTTAATGGACTTAAAGAAGGCCTGGTGGACGCCGCCGCCGATCCTTATACGGAGTATTTCACACCTTCAGAAGCCCAGGAATTTAACCAAGCCCTAGCCGGCAGCATCACCGGTATCGGGGCTGAGCTCGGCACCGATCAGGACGATAATATCGTCATCGTAGCGCCGTTGAGCGGCTATCCGGCCGAAGAGGCTGGGCTACTGCCTAAAGACATCATAGCCGCGGTCGACGGACAGACCACCAATGGGATGAGTGTTGGCACTGCCGTTAAGAAAATTCGTGGCAAAGAGGGCACCAATGTCACTTTAGATATAGTCCGGGGCAGCGGTTCGCCGTTCAAGGTTACAATCACCCGGGCCAAGATAACTGTCCCAAGTGTTAAATATGAAATCACGGGTTCCATTGGCTATATAAAGATAAGTCAGTTCACCGAAGATACCGTCGGTTTGGCTACGGCCGCCGCCGAACAGTTCAAGGCCAAAGGTGTTAAAGGTGTTGTAGTTGATGTCCGCGGCAATCCCGGGGGTTTTCTGAAAGGTTCCGTGCAGATTGCCAGCCTATGGCTGGATAGCGGCAAGACCGTTGTGCAGCAGCGCCGCGGAGCTCAGGTAACGGATATTGAGTATGCCAGTGGTAAGAGTACCCTCAAGGGCCTGCCTACAGTTGTTTTAATCAACGAGGGTAGCGCCAGTGCTAGCGAAATATTAGCCGGCGCCCTACGGGACAACAACGCCGCCACAGTTGTCGGCAAAAAAAGCTTTGGTAAAGGCAGCGTCCAACACCTGGAACGCTTAAGCGATGGCAGTGAACTTAAAGTTACGATTGCCAGATGGTATACGCCTAAAGGTGCCAATATCGATAAGCACGGAATTACCCCAGACGTGGAAGTTAACCGCTCGGAGGCTGACGTTAAAGCCGGCCGCGATCCTCAAAAAGACCAAGCTATAGGCATAGTTCAAAAAAGGATTTAATAAACCAGTGCTTGTCCATCGTTGCGCGGGCGAGGCTGTCTAGGGTAGTATTAAGGAGTAAAATCAAGTTGGGAAGATAAAGGTAAGCGTGGCAGTTAACTCCAAGCGGCAGACTAAATTCATATTCGTTACCGGCGGTGTGCTATCGGGCGTTGGTAAAGGAATCACCGCCGCTTCCATAGGCACCATCTTAAAAGCCCGCGGACTATCCGTAAACATCCAAAAGTGCGACCCCTACTTAAACGTCGATGCCGGCACCTTGAACCCCGCCGAGCACGGCGAGTGCTTCGTAACCAGGGACGGCGCCGAAACTGACCTGGATCTAGGGCATTATGAGCGTTTTTTAGACATAGAATTGACTAAAAGTGGCAGTCTGATGTCGGGCAGAATCCTGCGCCAAGTCATTGAAGACGAAAGAGCCGGCAAATACCTGGGCAAAACCGTCCAAATCATTCCCCATGTCACTAACCATATCCAAAGCACCATTACTGCTACCGGCAGAGGGTCTGACGTCCATATCATCGAAGTCGGGGGTACCGTAGGTGACTATGAATCTTTGAGTTTTATTGAGGCTATTAGAGAAATGGCTATGAAGTTAGGCCCCGATAACTGTCTATTCGTCCATGTGGTATATGTCCCGTATCTGGGCGCCAGCCGGGAATTCAAGACTAAGCCGGCCCAAAACGCTGTGCGGGAGCTGCGCGGATTGGGAATCGTGCCGGACATACTAGTTGTCAGAAGCGAGGTAAAACCGCCCAAATCCATCTTGCCCAAGCTGGCTATGTTCTCAGGGGTGGATCAAGATTCCATAGTACTATTGCCTAACGCCGAAACCATTTATCAAGTACCCCTTAGTCTGGAGGCTTCCGGGATAGCTAACGTCATCAATCGGCGGTTCGGGTTCCGGAGCCACAAGCCTGAGCTCGGCTCGTGGAATAGAGTAGTCAAAAGTGCTCTTACTAGGTACAAAAAGACCGTCCGTATCGGTGTTATAGCTAAGTATGTTGACAACCAGGACACCTATATGTCGGTCTTTGAGGCCCTACGGGCGGCGGCCTGGTCGCAGGAAGTGAATGTTGAAATTGTTTGGGTCAATGCCGAAATTTTGGAAAAAGACAAAAAGTACCGGGAAATTCTAACCGGTCTTGACGGCATCATTGTGCCTGGTGGATTCGGGGGTCGGGGTATAGAGGGCAAAGTTTTGTCGGCCATTTACGCTATGGATAACCATGTGCCATACCTGGGGCTGTGTCTCGGCCTGCAGGTCGGTCTGATAGCTGCCGCCCGAAGAGCCGGTCTTAGCAAAGCAAATTCCACTGAGTTTAACTCTAAGACTCCGGATCCCGTGGTCAGTACTATGGAGGATCAAAAAGGTAAAGAGAACACTGGTGGCTCAATGCGTCTTGGTGACTACCCTTGTATGCTGGCCCGAGGCAGCCTGGCTCGCCGTACCTATGGTCTGGAGAAGATAGTAGAGCGCCACCGCCATCGTTATGAAGCCAATAATGATTATCGCGCTAACTACGAACAGTGGGGGATAATGGCCAGTGGTATGTCTCCCGATGATAGCTTGGTGGAGATGATAGAAATGCCCGGTCACCCTTACTTCATCGCCACTCAAGCCCACCCAGAATTTCGCTCCCGCCCGGATCGGCCGCATCCATTGTTCTCGGGATTAGTGCGGGCGATTCTTGCAAAGAGATGAGCAATCATCTAGCATAAGGTTTATATGGATACACCACCGGCTGAAGCCCCCAAACCCGACCCGAAGACCGAGCCCAAGAGAATACTAGTCGTTGAGGATGATGACAGTCTAGCCAGCGTGTACGTAAGCCGTCTCAAAACGGAAGGCTATCAAGCCGAGCGGGTTGCTGACGGTGAAGACGCCCTGACATCGGCCATCCGCTTCAAACCAGACCTGATTCTGCTGGATATTATGATGCCCAAAATCAGTGGTTTTGACGTTTTGGATATTCTGCGTAATACGCCCGAAACATCTAAAGCCAAAATTGTTATCTTGACAGCCCGCGGGCAGGACAGTGATCGTAGTCGGGCCATGGCTCTAGGTGTAGACGATTATCTGGTCAAGTCACAGGTCGAAATTGCCGATGTCATGGCTAAAATCAAAAAACACCTGGCCTAAATCGTCTCCCATTGCCATAAGCACTTTTTTGTGGTATAATTAAAAGATGACTACGCGTAATACCAGACCTCGCCAAGAGACGGGAAGGGGTGAAACTTTTCCCGATAGCTGGTTAGCTTACGAGCAAGTCCGTGGGATGATGGCCGCTCTGGAAGACCATACCCGAGCGCTGATATCGCGCGGCGCCGCTCAAATGACAGATACTGATAGACGGTTTATAGAAACATCTGTGCAAACCTTAACGGATGTTGTCTTTGAAGGTATAGGTAGGTACGGTATCACGGTGCCCGCGTTTAAAACAGAGCAGGACCAGACAATCGTCAGAGAAGTCGTCAAGGCGGCCTATATGATAGAAAGTCTAGAGCCCGGACAGGGAAAAAGGACATTCGTAGCGCCAGAAGAGCTGACCGAAGGTAGTACCGGGTGGATACGGCTAGGGGCCGTCATGGCCCATGATCCGGCCAAAAGCTTAGACTTAAAAGCAAAACCTTACCTACTCGCGCCAATGCAGGACTACGCCCTCAATATGAGTGCTGTCGTCGACCGGTTTGGAATGGCTAACAATGGGCTGCCGGTAAGCGGGGGGTCCACCCAGCAGCTTCACACCCTTACTTCGTTAATAAGATAATTTATTCGACGGTAACTTCGGTGCGGCGCATTGTCCGGCCACCGAAGTTCTTGACACGGCGCTGGTTGAATTTGACTACGCCATCTTTGGCGGCGTGGATAGTATAATTGCGGGACAAAAAAGTGCCTTCACCGGCGCGTTTAGTCATACCGATTTGGCGGATGATGACATCGCCGGTTTTGACTTTTGAGCCGCCAAATACCTTAACGCCCAGCCGTTGGCCGGCGCTATCCTTGTTATTCTTGCTTGTGCCGCCTGCTTTAGTCTTACTCATCTTAGCTTTTCTCTAATCTTATTAATTGTCTGGCTACGGTTTGACCTTCACGGAAGTAAATTAGGTCGTTACGCCGCACATGTTTTAAATCCAAATAATTGTATCCCATATCTGTTATTCGGTCAAGCAACGGCAGGGAGATGTACTGGCCGGTTTTCCGGCGCCAGGCCGGCAGGGCTAGGCTGATGGGTTGGCCTTTTTTTAGCTGGGGGGCAAGGTTATGCAGGAATTTTTTGGTGATGGTGTTTACGTCAGAGACTATTTGTTTTAAGCCTGCCTCGTCCGGCAGCCCATTTAG
>JBBDZV010000040.1:25823-34161 GCA_040900005.1 Saccharimonadales bacterium (SeqCode) | reverse complement strand
AACCTAAAACCAACATTCGAAAACGCCTGGAAATGTACCCCGAGTATAAAGCCGGCCGCAAACCAGCACCACCGGATTTCTATACCCAAATACCTATCCTGCACGATCTACTGGATGCCTTCGGTTGGCCTCTTTACGAGTTGGATGATTATGAAGCTGACGACATTATGGGCACACTGGCCGTTAAAGCCGAAAAAGCGGGCCTTGAGACACTTTTAATTACCAGTGATCTAGATATGCTCCAGCTGGTGAATCATGACGTGCGGGTTTATGCTCTGAAACGGGGATTTTCCAATATCGAGGAGTTCCACCCCGAGAGTTTTGAGAAGAAATACGGTATAGCCACCGAACAGTTTTTGGACCTAAAGGCTTTAAAAGGCGATAGCTCCGATAATATCCCCGGCGTTCCCGGTATTGGCGAGAAGACTGCTATAGAGCTGTTAAAGACCTATAAGACACTGGACGATATTTATAAGAATCTTGATGAAATAAAAGAAAGTACCCGAAAAAAACTGGAGACCGGCAAAGAGTCGGCATACTTGAGCAAAAAGATCGGTGCTATCTGGTGTGACGCGCCCATGAAACTAGATTTACCAGCCATGGACGGTACCAAGATAGATGCCAAACATTTACGCAGTCTTTTGGAGCAGCTGGAGTTTCGCAGCTTGTTGCGAAATTTACCGAAAAATATGCAGGAATCAAATTCTGGCGGTCAGATTCTTTCTTCCAATCTCAAGCTCCCCAAACACCAGGTCATTAGCTCAGATAAAGATTTAGAAAATTTAAAGTTTAATAAAAACGAACCGATTTTTATTCACTCACGCTCGGCCGGACCACACGGTAGTGAGCCGCGTGTAGTTATAGCCGGCGGTAAAGACATTGCCTACACACTTGATCTAGCCAAAGTGGATAAAAAGAAGGCAGCTGAAGCCCTGGGGCGTCATTTAAGTAATCACCCTAAGGGTCTAGTCGGCTACGATGCCAAAAATGACCTGAAAGTTCTGGCTCACCTGGGACTTGATCTGGATAATGTCGCCCATGACGTGCTGGTCGGAGCCTTTTTAATCAATCCGTTGGGCAGGGCACAAAGCTTAACGGACTTGGCCCGCGCGGCCCTAAATTACGACGGCACATCCTTTGATGACTTGCCTACCGAAGACCTAATTCCGCGTGGCGGCGAATTCATCGCCGCAATAAGAGAACTTTATATATCCCAGCAATCGGAGCTGAAGGACCTTCCAAAAGTCGCGGAGTTGGCTAAAATCGTTGAGTGGCCGCTGACGTCGGTGCTGGCCGATATGGAAATGACAGGAATCAGACTGAATACCAGCTATCTGAAAAAATTTGCTGGTCAGCTTGAAGATAGCATCAGTGACCTAGAACAAAAGATTTATGGCCACGCCGACCACGAATTTAATATTGGCTCACCCTCGCAGCTGGCAAACGTTTTATTCATTAAACTGAATCTGCCCAAAGCCGGTATCAAGAAGGGTAAAACCGGTTTTTCGACGGCCGCTAGCGAGCTAGATAAACTGCGTGGTATTCATCCGGTAATCGATCTTATCACTCAGTACCGCGAAGCCACGAAGCTAAAAAACACCTATGTAGATACATTGCCGAAACTGGTGGATGAGAACTCCAGAGTACATACAACCTTTAACCTGACTGTAGCCCAGACCGGCCGCCTATCCAGTGCCGATCCTAATCTGCAAAACATTCCCATCCGCACGGAGCTTGGGCGTAACATTCGGACGGCGTTTGTAGCAGACAAGGGCACGGTTTTAGTAAGCGCCGATTACAGTCAATTCGAACTGCGGATAGCCGCTGCCTTGTCGGGTGAAAAAACTATGGTAGATGCTTTTAACCGTGACGCTGATATCCATACCGAAACCGCCGCCGCCGTTTTTGGCGTTCCGGTGGGCAAAGTGACTAAAGAGCAGCGTTATGCGGCCAAAGCCGTCAACTTTGGGATTATGTACGGTCAGGGGCCACACGGTCTTAGCGCCGGTACGGGCATGCCTTATGGTGAAGCCAAAGAGTTTATAGATAAGTACTTTGAAATCCGCCCCAAGCTAAAAGAATATATTGATAAACTGCGCAAACAGGCAACAGAAGCTGGGTACGTCGAAACCCTGCTGGGACGCCGGAGGCCGACACCTGATGTGCATTCGTCTAACTTTATGGTGCGCGAAGCTGCTTATCGGGCAGCCATCAATATGCCGCTTCAGGGAACCGCCGCTGACCTTATGAAGCTGGCCATGGTTAAAATTCAACAGAATTTTGACCAGCTAAAAGCTAAAAGCCCTAAGCTAAAAGCCGATATGTTGCTTCAGATTCATGACAGTATTTTAGTTGAATGCAGCGAGAATGATGCGGAAGAAGTCGGCAAAATGCTGAAGGACACTATGGAAAGTGTCTACAAATTGCCCGTCAAACTCAAAGCCGATATCAGCACTGGTAAAAACTGGGGCGCATTATGATTGTTCGGATGGCTAACACAATTTCTTCAAACGGATATATAGCTCGGCTTAGTGGAGAGGAAGACTGGCTTTCTAGTGATAACTGGATGGATTTTCTAAGAGAAGCCAAGGAGTTTGATAACTTCGTAATGGGCCGTGAAACCTATGAGCTAGTTATGCGGTTGTATAAAGATCATAATTTTGACGATGTTGATTGTAGATACAAGATTATCGTCACGTCACAAGATTTGAAAGTAAGCGATGATTATAAAGTCGTTCATAGTCCACAAGAAGCCATAGATTTTCTAAAAATGCAGGGTCTGGAAAAACTATTACTAATTGGCGGCGGTAAACTCAATTCAGAATTCGCCAGATTAAATCTTATCGACGAAGTATCTTTGACTGTTGCACCACATATATTAGGTCAAGGACGTCCTGTATTGGCGGAAGGTAATTATGAATTTTCATTAAAGCTCGTTGAGGTAAAAAAATTAACCAAGGATAGGATTCGACTTTTGTATACAACGAGTAAAAACCGGGGCGAGCTATGAGCACCATCTATAACAAGCTGGTGAGAGACAAGATACCGGATATAATTATGCGGACCGGTGAAGAGGCAAAAACCCGCACCCTCAATGATAAAGAATATCTAAAGGAACTCATCAAAAAACTGAAGGAAGAAGTCATTGAGTTTGAGGCCGAACCGTCCATAGAAGAGCTGGCAGATATCAAAGAAATAGTAATTGCTATCTGTGAAGCATTAGGTATTCATGCCGGTGAACTCGAGGATGTGCGGCGTAAAAAAGCCAAAACAAATGGCCGATTTAAAAAGAAAATCTTCTTGGAAAGAGTCGAATGAAAAGCACCAAGCACATAGAATTAATTGATGTTGTGGATAATGGGGGCAGGCCAACGGGTCAGCGCAAGACTTGGTTGAACCTAATCAATGATGGCGATTGGCGCAACGTCATCCATATCTGGATCATTAATCCCAATGCACAACTACTAGTTCAAAAGCGTTCTGTAGCAAAATCCGCTTGGAAAAGCTTGTGGGATGTAAGTATTGGCGGTGGTGTTTCAGCTGGCGAAGAACCAACTCAAGCAGCGGTACGTGAGCTAAATGAAGAACTCGGAATTGAAGTAGACCAAAATGACCTAAAAAAGCTTGGGGTGTGGAAGGTACCAAAAGTAGTACCGGAATATAATAAGGAATCCCGCGAATTTAGCCATACGTATTTACTACAAAAAGACCTAATGATTAATGATCTAAGTCTAGAAAAAAAAGAAGTAGCGCAGGTCGCTTGGAGAAGCCTCGAGGAACTGCGCGCCGAAATTGAAGATGATAAGCTATATAAAAACTGGGTGCCTCATCCTAAACAATATTATCTTGAAGTTATGAATTTTATAGAGGAGCGAGCTGAGTGAAGCCGATAAAAATTTACGTGGCAGGTAAAGTTTCTAATAATTCAGTCTTTGGTACGCATGACTGGCGGGATAAGTTTCTGGACTCGATCGCAGCACTCTCCGGCTTAAAATTCATCAATTACGATCCGGTAAAGAAGAAAGACATAACAGGAAAGCATGATCCGCACAGAGTTTTTAGCGGTGATTTGTTTCTAATTTCAAAAGTCGACGTAGTGGTGGTCTATTTTAGCGATGATGTCAGTGTTGGGGCGTCACAAGAAGTTCTAGTTGCTAAATATTTCAATAAGCCGGTTATTGGCCTGGCGCCAAAGGGCGGCAAGTTCAATGGGGGGACCAAAAAAGTCGGCGAGCACACCATAAAGGACTATCACCACCCCTTTGTTTTCGGCACTTGCGACATGGTAGTTGGAGATATTGAGGAGCTGGCCGAGGCTCTTAAAAATCTACACAAAATTAAACCTAAAACTATCCATCTTATTAAAGAGGCAGCCGATAAATTCGAAAAAAAGCACTTAAAAGCTGATGAATATGTCAGTAAATTACTCAGGCTATGATAAAAGCGATTATTTTTGATTTCTTTGGTGTATTGGTTACAGAAGGCACCACGGCTTTCGTGGAGGCTTTTTATCCAAATATCAAAGCCAAGATCAAACAAACCGATAAATACATTGATGAACTTAACCTCGGCATCTTGTCGTATGAGGAATACCTGGACCATCTTGCCGAACTAGGCGGTGCAGGCAGAGAAGAAGTGAGAGCCTACCTAGACACAAATAAGCCTAACCGGCCTCTACTCGACTACATTAAAAAAGAACTGAAGTCTAAATATAAGTTAGGAGTTATTTCTAACGCCAGCGCCGACTGGATATACGAGATACTAGATAAGACTGACATTGAACTGTTTGATGATATTGTTTTATCGCATAGTGCAGGTGTTATTAAACCTGAGCCGGCAATCTATGAGCTGTCTCTGGGCAACCTTAAAGTTAGGGCCGATGAAGTCGTATTTATAGATGATATCGAGAAATACTGTGAGGCGGCCCGTGGTGTTGGTATGAAATCTATTCGCTATGAAAATTTTAAACAGGCTAAAGCAGATCTCAATAAGATCCTAGTATCCGATTCTAATAACTAGACGTTTCTTTAATCCGCAGGCTTCAATGAGCTGATTTTGCTCCAGTCGTATGGTAGATGCTAGCGCCGACTCTCGTACGCTTAACACAAGATTGTCTCGCTCAAATTTTACCCTGCAAGGGCTTTTATAACGACGAAGGACATATTTTTTAACTGCACTAATCTCATCGGGTACGGTAAAGTCCTTTTGGCCTAAAATATCCTGCAAGCTGTCCATTCCTCTTAGTATAGCTGTCGCTAGTTATTGATGGGTTAAAAAGTAAGCGTACAATAATAAATATAACTGGAAATTAAAATGGCATTTGCCGAAAACCTTTACGAGGCCGAACTACCCCCAATAAGGCATGGTGACGAAATAGATAGCTCTTTTCATCAGGACAGTTTGGTGCTCAGAAGGTGGGACTTTATTGAAGATTCGTGGCGAAATTTCTTAGAAATCAATGACATATCCACGAACATTGGAGCAAGAGCATATTCGGCGGTTAATCGTGCAGAGCATAACCAAGCACAACTAAGCAAGTTAAGGCTAGACGCCCGCGTTCAAACCAACGAAGGTATTTTGCCATTCTTATTGAACGAAGCTATCGGCTATATAGCACATAGCGAACTGCTAAAACGCTATATAAAAGAGAATAGTCCAAAAAGTGCTATTAAGGCCCAGGTAAAAGATTGCGTAGTGGCTAAACGCCGTTTTTCGGAAGAAGTGGTTGAGTACCTAGGACTCTACGGGCCAAAGGAGAAGTATAAAGGGGCGCAGGACATTATCGATGCAATTCAGTATGGTTCAATCGTGGTCTTGGGGCCAGACATAGGCCGTCTGCATAAAAATGTGTTGTACCGAACCCAAAGAGAATTTCCTTATCCTGAATTAGAGCTAGCGTTCAGGGGCTGGGAAAAGAGCCTGAAGCCCCCGCTACATCCAGTAAAGTAAACCTTAGCAATCTACTCATCTCGGCTCTATAATTGGTGTATGCCTGAACTGCCTGAGGTAGAGACAATTAAAATCGGCTTGGCTAAACTGTTACCAGGCCAGGCTATCAAGGATGTGTGGCACGATTGGCACAAGTCTTTTCCCAATGCACCGGCCGACGTAGCCCGTTTTATGGTAGGGGCTGAGGTTAAACAGGTCCGCCGCCGAGCCAAGGTCCTGATTATTGAGCTTTCCAGTGACTACTCATTGGTCATCCACCTTAAAATGACCGGCCAGTTGGTCTTTGTCGGCAATGCCGACAAGCCAACAGCCAACAGCTTAAAGCTTAAAGCTGAAGAAAAGTTTGGAGGTGGGCACCCCACCAAAAGCCTGCTAGGGGACCTACCCGACAAATCTACCCGTGTGGTTCTGGATTTTGAGGACGACAGTAAGCTTTTTTTTAATGATCAGCGCAAATTTGGTTGGATGCGTCTGATACCGACCGTCCAGGTGCCGGAAATTGATTTTTTCCAAAAAGTGGGTCCGGAACCACTGGATGACGATTTTACAGTTGATAAATTTATTGAGAGGTTAATGACGCGTAAAAACAGCAATGTCAAAGCTGTATTGCTGGACCAGACAGTTTTAGCTGGGGTAGGGAACATCTACGCCGATGAAGCGTTATTTGGGGCAAAAATCCACCCGATTAAGTTAGTGTCGGCGATCCCAAAGATAAAGCTGGTCAGCCTCTATAACGCCCTGCGGGCGGTACTGAACCTTAGCATTGCCAAAGGCGGCAGCACGGATAGGAACTATGTGGATGCCAAAGGCCAGAAGGGCAGTTATCTAAGCTTCGCCCATGTATTTCGTAAACAGGGCCAGCCCTGTTTACGCTGCGGCACCGAAATAGTAAAGATTCGGGTAGCCGGCAGGGGCACTCATATTTGTCCAAGGTGTCAGAAAGCGCCTAAAAAATGATTACGACGTTGACCGGGAATAACCACTTTGCTCTGAAGAAGCGCTTAGATGAGCTTATTACTATATTTATAGCCAAAAATGGCCCATTGGCGCTGGAGAGAATTGACGCGGAAGAAACGGACCTGTCTACTGTCATGGAAGCCGTATCCAGCCTGCCTTTTTTAACCGACAACAAAATGGCGATTATTCATAGTCTAGGCGTGAACAAGCCGGCCTCCGAACACATTGAACAAATAATTGATTCAGTAGATGAAGCGACCAAGCTTATATTTTATGAACCCTCACCGGATAAGCGCACCAGTTATTTCAAGGTGTTAAAAAAGCGAACCAGCCTGGAAGAATATAACGAGTTAGCACCATATGAGCTAGCCAAGTGGTTAGTCGAGGAAGCAAAAAATCAGGGCGGTTATTTATCATTGCCCGATGCCAATTATCTAGTAGAGAGGGCAGGCGTAGACCATGCGCTTCTTAGTAATGAACTTGATAAATTGTTATCCTATGAGCCGAAAATCAGCCGGGAAAACATTGTGCTTCTGACCGAACCGGCCCCACAAAGCCGTATCTTTGATCTGCTAGAAGCGGCTTTCAAGGGTCAAAAGCGTCAGGCACTAGAGCTGTACGCCCAACAGAGAGCCCAGAAAGTAGAGCCACAGGCAATTTTGGCAATGATAGCCTGGCAGTTACAGCTGATGGCATATGCTAAGTACTCATCTGTCCGTTCGGTGGCTAAAATAGCTAAGGATACAGGAGTTAATGCCTACCCATTGACCAAGGCCCAAGGTTTGGGCGCCAGGCTGTCGGATTCGAAGTTTAAGGAGATGGTTGGGGATGCTCTTGAAATTGACCGACTAGGTAAAACCTCAGTCATTAATATGGATGAGGCTCTAAAAACCTACATCGTCAGCCTGTAGAAGCTATTTTTTAGAGGATTTCTTGGGAGCCGTTTTTTTGGCAGGGGAGTTTGCAGTAGTTTTTTTCGCGGCAGCTTTCTTGGGCGTAGCCTTTTTGGCCACCGCCTTAACCGGCCTAACACCTGCGGCCTTGGCTCTAGCGGCCAGTTGAGCCTTCTTTCGGGCGGCTTTGTTCTTATGGATTACCGCTTTTTTGGTAGCTTTATCAATGGCGCTAGCAGCTTGGGCTTGGGCTTTAGCGATTTCGGCGGGCTTGCCACCCGCAAGGGCAGAGGTAAAAGCCTTTAAAGCTTCGCGCATTGAGCGCTTAGTCTTAGCGTTGCGGACATTAGCTTTGGCAGATACCTTGACTCGCTTACGAGCCGACTTGATTATGGGCATGCTTTTCCTTCTTTAGTTAACCAGGTTGACTTAAATACAAGGACAAACTATAACGCTACAGGGGTGATTTGTAAAGCAAGGAGCTTGCTAAAGCAACCTGGTTATGGTAATCTGACCTCAAGAAGCACCTAAATAAAAAG
>JBBDZV010000040.1:0-25723 GCA_040900005.1 Saccharimonadales bacterium (SeqCode) | reverse complement strand
TGCTAAAGCAACCTGGTTATGGTAATCTGACCTCAAGAAGCACCTAAATAAAAAGTCAAAAAAGAAAAAAATGGATGCGGCAGCCAAAACTCAGATTGTAGAACGCGTAAAGCAGGCCAATAATATATTGGTTACTGTCAGCAACAACCCATCGGTGGACCAGCTGGCCTCCTGTATAGGGCTGACCCTGCTACTAAACCGGATGGGCAAGCACGCCACAGCGGTATTTTCCGGCACAGTACCTTCTACTATAGAGTTCTTACAGCCCGCCAAAACTCTAGAGACAAACACTGACTCGTTACGCGACTTCATTATTTCTCTAGATAAATCTAAAGCCGACAAGCTACGCTATAAGGTAGAAGATCAGGTCGTACGGATATTCATAACACCGTATAAGACCAGCTTAAGTCAGAAGGACTTGGTATTCAGCGAGGGCGACTTCAACGTAGAAGTAGTAATGGCCCTTGGTATCCATGATCGTTCACAGATTGACGCCGCTATAACCGCCCATGGGCGGATACTGCATGATGCCACGGTCATTTCCGTCAATGCCGGCCCCGGAAAGGCTCCCGACGTCGGACAAATAAACTGGCAAGAACCTACTGCCAGCAGCCTGTCAGAGATGCTAGTCAGCATCAGCGAGGCTTTTGGACCAGGATTGATAGATAATCAGATGGCTACGGCCTTCTTGACGGGTATAGTTGCCGAAACGGAACGTTTTTCTAACCCCAAGACTTCTCCTAAAGTAATGACAATCAGCGCCCAACTGATGGCCGCTGGTGCCAACCAGCAGCTTATCGTCAGTAAGCTAGAACCGCCAACCAGTACCGTACCTAAAAAAGTGGAGTTTCCAAAAACTCCAAAATCGGCCGATAAGGCCGCTGCGCCCGTCGGCATGCTGAATATCTCACATGACGAGAAAAAACCGGATAGTCCGGAAGTCCAGGTCGACGCCACGGAAATCCACATAGATGAGCAGGGAAATATTCAGCCGAGTGGGGGAAGCGGGTCAAAACCAGCTGCTCAGCCATCTTTGAAGCCGCAGTCTATAGAGCCGCTTCTGCCGCCAACGCCGCCCAAAGCACCTATTCCACCATCGGATATGCCCGGCCAACACTCGCTGTTAGACCCACAGAATCGTCCACCGGCCTTGGGCACACCTTTTACCGCCGCTACCCAGCCCGAATGGTATGACCCCTATAACAGTGTTCCAATCGATCCATTAAGTGAAACAAAACGGCCCGGGGATAGTCTTTTAGGCCAGGGTTTACCTAACCAGGCCTCCGGTGATATTTCGGCGCCGGTCGTAGACCAGGCCAGAAATGCTGTGGAGACTGCGCTGGCGACCGCTCCGGCGGAATCTTCTGGCGTTCAGTCGCTGGATTTGGGTACGCCTAACTTCGGTGGCGAACCCTCGGCCCATCCCAGTTCAGAGCCTAACGGCACTCCTTCTTTGAGCCTGCCAACCAACGGCGCACCAGGGGCACCGGCTCCGGCCGAGTCTATTGATGTTGCTCCACCGGCTCCACCGCCTTTGCCGCCACCGCTACCGACGTCTCCCCAGAATTAGCCTATACTTGGTCTGATGGACGGAATCTTACTAGTCGATAAGCCGTTGGACTGGACATCTCACGATGTCGTGGCTAAAGTGCGTTCGATTATTAAGACTGGCACTGCTCAAAAGATAAAAATTGGGCATACCGGGACGCTGGACCCGGCAGCCACCGGGCTTTTGGTGTTGGTGTTGGGCAGCTACACCAAAAAAGCTAGCGATTTTTCTAAACTAGATAAGACTTACGAAGCCGAGCTGACATTGGGGCAGGAGAGCACCACCGGCGACAATGAAGGGGAAAAGCGTAAAATTAGCGGCAAACAACCGACTCTAGGTGAGATAGAAGAGGTTTTAAAGCGATTTACTGGGAAGATTAAACAAACACCGCCTGTTTATAGCGCTATCAAGGTTGATGGACAAAGAGCTTACCGCTTAGCACGGCAGGGCAAGCAAATAAAACTGGAGTCTCGTGAAGTTAGTATCTATAAAGTCAGCGATATAACCTATGATTATCCACGCTTAGGCTTTACGGCCCGGGTTAGCAGTGGCACCTACATCCGTTCTTTGGCTGAGGATATCGGGCAGAGTCTGGGTACCGGAGCCTATCTTTCAGCTCTGCGTAGGACGAAGGTTGGCCAGTTGAGCCTAAAAGATGCCCAGAATCTATCTGAACTTAGCCTTAATACCATCGCCGCACTCTGAAATAAAGGTTGCCAAAACACCTCTCATCTGCTAAGATGCCCCTTAAGTAATGATAACGAGCGAGAAAAAAGCCGAGGTCGCTTCCGACCTGCAGGCTCACGACAAAGACACAGGTTCTTCTGCGGTGCAGGTTGGGTTGATGACAGCCCGGATTGCCGAGCTGACCGATCATATGAAGACCCACAAACATGACTTTGCTGCCCGCCGGGCGTTACTGCAGCTGGTAGGACAGCGTAAACGTCTTTTGAAATTTATCGCCAGCAAAGACGGCGAAGCCTACTTGAGCCTTATCAAGAAACTCGGCATCCGTCGCTAAAGTGCCCAGACTAGGGTGCGCCAAAAGGCGTACAAGCTTGTGCACATTAAAGAGTAATTTTAGACCGGTTGCGGCCAGAGCCTCAGATATATAGCCAATGTTCATCCGGCACAAGTGGCGTATATTTGCACCCTGACCGTGAACCAGGAAGGAACAATTAAATAAATATGGCACAGACCATTAACCCATTTGGTAAAAAAATAACGAGCGTCAGCGGCGACTTTTGCGGTCGCCCGCTGACGCTTGAAACCGGGCGCTTGGCATTTCAGGCTGGCGCCAGCGTGACGGCCCGCTACGGTGACACCATAGTGCAGGCCATTGTGAGCGTGGGAAAGCGCATCCCAGGGCTAGACTTTTTCCCGCTATCTGTTGACTACGAAGAGCGATTTTATGCCGCCGGTAAAATCAGCGGCAGCCGCTTCATTAAGCGCGAAGGTCGACCCTCAGAAGAAGCTATTTTAGCCGGGCGACTGATTGACCGTCCCATCCGACCTTTATTCCCTAAAGGCTATCATAACGAGGTACAGGCGGTTGCTATGGTATTAAGCCTGGACCCAGAAGTAAAGCCGGATATCATTGCTATGATTGCCATCAGCGGGGCTATGAAACTGTCTGGTGCCCCATTTGATGGCCCCATCGGCGGTATACGCATTGGTATGGTAGGCGATAAGCTGAAAGCTTATCCAACTACCGAAGAGCTGAAAAATAGTAAATTGGACCTAACGGTGGCCGGTACCCGGGACGCCATTATGATGGTAGAGGCCGGCGCTAAGCAGGTAAGCGAAGAAACTATGCTGGAAGCCATTGAGTTGGCCCATAAGTCCTTCCAGCCCGCCATTGACCTGCAGAATGAGCTGATTAAAAAAATCGGCGTGACAGAGAGTGAATTCGAACTAATGCTGCCCGACGAGCAGACCCAAAAAGCCGTAGCGGAATTTGTTAAAGACAAGATTAAAGATACCCGTGGCAATGCCGCCGAAAGACATGACAAGTTGGTGAAGCTGAAAGAGGAGCTAGTGAAGCATCTAACCGAGAAGCTGGGAGAAGACGCAGACCTGGCAGCTCATAAAGAGGCCTTTGAAATGATTGTCAAGCAGGAAGTGCGCCGATCGATTCTAGAGGAAGGCATCCGGCCTGACAACCGTAAATCGGCCGACATCCGGTCTCTTTCCAGTGAGGTGGGCTTCTTGCCCAGGGCGCACGGCAGCAGCATCTTTACTCGTGGGTCCACCCAGGCGTTGAACGTTACAACTTTAGCGCCACTTTCCTACGCTCAAATGATTGACACAATGGAAGAAAATACTGAGAGACGTTTCTTCCACCACTATAATATGCCCGGCTACGCCAGCGGCGAGATAAAGCGGCTGGGAAGCCCCGGTCGACGCGAAATTGGCCACTCGGCACTAGCCCAACGCTCCCTCGAAGCCGTTATGCCCGAAGAAACTGACTTTCCTTACACTATCCGGACTGTGACGGAAATTATGAGCAGTAACGGCAGCACCAGTATGGCCGCTACCTGTAGCAGCATCTTGAGCTTGATGGACGCTGGGGTGCCGATTAAAGCACCTGTCAGCGGTATCGCCATGGGTCTGGTCACTGATAAGGTTAGCGGGAAATATGTTATTTTAAGCGATATAGCCGGGGCCGAGGATTTTGCCGGTGATATGGACTTCAAGGTGGCTGGAACTAAAGACGGTATTACGGCCCTTCAGATGGACATCAAGGTCAAAGGAATTTCAGTCGACATTATGCGAGAAGCCTTAGAGCAGGGTAAAGTTGGCCGGGCCCACATCTTGGAACATCTGCTTAGTGTATTACCAGAACCCCGAAAAGACTTAAGTCCGTACGCACCGCGCGTGGAGGCTATTACTATCAACCCGGAGAAAATTCGAGAAGTTATCGGTAAAGGCGGTGAAACAATTAACAAAATTATCGCCGAGACCGGTGCCGAGATTGACATTAAAGATGACGGAACAGTAATGATAGCCAGCCCCGACAAGAAAAGCATTGATGCAGCCATCGATATTATACGGAGTATAACGGCCGAACCGGAAGTCGGTAAGATTTACGAAAATTGTCGCGTGGTCAGCGTTTTGGACTTCGGGGCTTTTGTAGAAATCATGCCCGGCAAAGAAGGTCTGGTCCACGTTTCGGAGCTGCGCGAGGAACGGGTAGAAAAACCCAGCGACGTAGTAAAAGAAGGGGACAAAGTAACCGTAAAGCTGGTGGGAATTGATGACCGCGGTCGTCTGCAGCTTTCCATGAAAGCCGCTGCCCGCGAGCAGGGCGATAAGACTTAAAAATGGCTAAACGAATTTCTAGAAAATCGCCCGAACAGAAGCTGATGCACAAATGGTGGGTTGCGGCCCTGTTGGCCCTGCTGTTCTTGGGAGCATCATACGCCTTTATCTCGCTGGCTATTGATAGCGGCAGCTGGCTGGAGTACGCGGCCGGAATATTTTTCTTCGGTTGGGCCATCAACAGGATGGTCGGCGCGTTCGGTTATGTCCGCGATAGGTAAAAGACAGATATGAGCGCGAATTTCAATAAACAAGAAAGGCTAGAGCAAATTAAAGCAGATATCTTAAAGCAAAATATTTGTCCGGGACTGGCGGTCGGTGCAACCCAGCTAGTATTTGGCGATGGTAGTCCTGATGCCGAAATTGTTTTTGTGGGCGAAGCGCCGGGAAAACGGGAAGACGAACTGGGCCTGCCGTTCGTCGGGCCTGCTGGCAAACTCCTAGACGAGATGCTGGGCGGCATAAAGCTGGCTCGCCAAGATATCTATATAACCAATATCGTTAAATACCGACCACCAGATAACCGAGATCCACTACCGGAGGAAAAAATCGCCTTTTTGCCCTTTTTACGCGCCCAGCTAGATGTAATCAAACCTAAGCTAGTAGCCACTCTAGGTCGTCACAGCATGGATAGCCTCTTGCCCGGACAGAAAATCAGCCAGGTCCACGGCCAGCCTAAGCGTTACCAGGGCCAAGTTTATCTGCCATTGTTCCACCCGGCGGCAGCCCTTTATAACGGTAGTCTCCGGGCCACTTTGCTAGATGATTTCTTGCGAATCCCACGGGTACTGGCAGCGATTAATTAAAAAGATAATTTTTAGAAACTAAACAAGGAGAATGATAAAAAATATGACACCAACTAACGATAAGAAACAGGGCCGAGGCGGCTCGGGTGTACGTCCCCGAAATAATAAACCCTCGGGCGGAAGAACGGCTTCCAGAGGCGCAGCAATCCGTGCTCAAAAGCGCTCCGTTTTAGATGCTAACCGTAAGACTAGCCAATATCTAGATGCCGCCGCCGCCAAGCCGGATAAAGTGCGCGCACAGAGGGCCAACTTTATAGACGACAGTCCTCGACTGAAGGTAACCGCCCTGGGAGGCATGGACGGCATTGGCTCAAAAAATATGATTGTAGTTGAGTATAAAAATGATGCGGTAGTGATTGACTGCGGCAATGCCCTGGGTATAGACCTGCCGGGAATCAATTACGCTATCGCCGATACTACCTATCTGGATCAGATAAAAAATAAAATCAAAGCTTTCGTAATAACTCACGGACATCTTGACCATATCGGAGGTATGGCTCACATTTTGCCCAAATACAATGTGCCAGTTTATGGCAGTCGGTTCACCATTGGCCGAGTTGAAGAAATCTTCGAAAATTTTGGCCAGCCGATGCCAGACGGCTTTGAGCTCAAGACTGTAATTATGAACGCCGACACCCACGAACGACTAAAAATTGGGGAGTTCTTCATTGAGCTTGTAAGAGTTACCCACGCTATTCCTGGAAGCACTATGGTAGTTATCGACACACCTGTTGGTCGGGTAATTAATACCGGTGACTTTCGGTTAGATCCAGAGCCACTGGACCACCAGCATACCGACACCCAGCGTCTTAAACAGCTCGGTGACGAAGGAGTGCTGGCTCTTCTTAGTGAAAGCACCAACACTGAACGCCTGGGCCGGACGCCCAGCGAAAGCACACTGGCCCAAAGCTTCGTGGATCTAATGGAACGGGCCCCAGGTCGGATTTTTGTGGCCATCTTTTCCACCAACGTTAATCGCATCCAGATGATAGTCAATGCCGCTGTCCAGCATAATCGCAAAGTTGCTTTGGATGGACGCAGCATGGTAAGCACCTTAGAGATGGCTGTTCGCAATGGCTTTATGAAAATTCCCAAAGGTACCATAGTGCCGATTGCGTCGGTTCCGAACCTCAAAGACGAGGAGGTAGTTGTTATCTGCACCGGTGGTCAGGGAGAACCCAACTCGGCCCTAGTGCGAATGGCTAGCGGTGACCACCAGGTAATATCTTTAAAAGAGCAGGACTCGGTCGTGTTATCCAGTACCCCCATCCCTGGCAACGAGCCTTTCGTAGCCGAAACCATAAACGGCCTAATGCGACGGGGCGTGCATGTCTATCGGCACGAAACCCACGAGCTGGACGGCGTCGGCCCGCTGCACGTTTCGGGACACGGGGCAATTGACGAATACGGCGAGCTGATAGATATCATCAGACCTAAGTTTTTTGTACCTATTTACGGTGACTTCCGCAGTAAAAGGCGTCATATCGATATTGCCGTGGAGCATAAGATACCCAGAGCCAACAGCCTAAACGTCGAAAATGGTCAGGTCATTAGCTTTACTCCGGATAAGATGGAACTTGCCGGCGAAGTACCCAACGGTACCGTTCTAGTGGATCAAACCGGATCTATCGTCAGCGGTGTCGTAGTTAAGGACCGAGTGCTGATGGCAGAGGAGGGTCTGGTAGCTGTCGTTTTGACTATTGATAGAAAAACCGGCCAGCTGCTGACTAGCCCTGACATCATCAGCCGCGGCTTCATCTACATGAAGGACAACGAAGAGCTGATGAACGCTTTTAGGGCCGAACTGCGCCGAGCCGTTACTCAGCGCTTTAAACGGGTCGACCTGGATAGGTTTAAAGCCGAGCTCAAAGACTATGTTACCCATTTCTTGTACGAACAGACCCAGCGTAGCCCGATTGTCATACCGGTAGTAAATGTCGTGGGCGGCCGGAGCGAAAAAACCAACAACAATTTCCATAAAGGGCAGGTTGCTGGCACTGGTCCAGAGAAGTCCCCCGAGGAACAAGCCCTAGAACAACAGCGCCGCTTTGCGGCTATGCGCCAGAAGCTGCTCCATCAAGACACTCGCGTAGAATAATTGCTTGACAAATCCAAGCATAAGCGTATAACGGACCTTAGAGCCTGAAAAATAAAAGAGCTCAGATAAAAATTATGAGTAGTGCAGAAATAAGCTCCGAAATGCGTGAATTAGATGAATTCAGAGACGGCTTTGGTAATAATGTCCGGCTTTTATGGAATCCCTCAGATGGTTCTACTCATTTAGTTCTAGAAGGCTATGACATGAAGGTTGATAACGATGCAGCAGGGGAATCTCGATTTCATCTTTACCCACTCCTTTGCAGCAAGATTGGCGAGGTCGCCGTGGAGGAATTCACAGTTCCCCAATAGTTGCTAGCCCAAACTCCTATCCCAACGTCAAGAAGTTGACAAGATTAATATAAACATGTTATAATTACAACATTACCCTTTAGGGTAGTGCTTAAGATATAATTAAAGAAATTATGGCTAAAAAACGCAAACCCGGCCGGCCAAAAGGCAGTAAGGTCGAAAAAAAATCCAAAAAAGATACTTCCGCATTTTGGCGCGGTGTTGGCGCAGTTAGCCTGATTATTGCCGGTATAGTCCTAGGTTTTGGACTTTTTATCAACGCTCCTATACCCAATAAATTCTGGGATGCTACCTGGTGGGCTTTCGGCGCCGCCACAATTCTTATGCCCTTAGCTCTTTTATACCTGGGCTCTTTAAAGTTTTGGAGCGAAGATCACCGCATACCCTTGCCGCAGATGATAGGGGTCATAGGTCTGGTGACTTTTTTTGCCAGTTGGCTGCACGTGGCTTTTGTTGGCGCTACGGGGGGCCCTGGATATG
This sequence comes from Saccharimonadales bacterium (SeqCode), assembly GCA_040900005.1. Lineage (GTDB taxonomy): Bacteria > Patescibacteriota > Saccharimonadia > Saccharimonadales > UBA10212 > JBBDZV01. Next base: position 17,158 of record JBBDZV010000040.1, on the reverse strand, counting down.
GCGGTCATGTCGGCCAAATAATCGGCAACGCCTTGATGGATGCTCTGGGCAAATTCCTAGCATCCTTAATATTTTTCGTGCTGACTCTTTTCGCAGCTATGTTCACTTTTGGGGTCGAGCCACGCTCTCTTTTGAAACTGCTACAGATCTTTAAACGCGAACCCTCCGAGGGCGATGGGGAAGAAGATTTAGCCGCCCTTAAAGGCAAAATGAACAATGATTTTAAGCTCAATGAAGGCGTGCCGGTAGAACATAACCAGGCTCGTATGACCTCTTTGCGTAACACCGCCCAGAAGCTGGCTCCCACTGAAGACCACGCCGCTTTGACCGCTGCCAGTGACCCTAACTGGCAATTTCCACCGATGGATCTTTTGGACCCCAAGCAGGATAAGGCTGATGCTGGGGACGTGAAAGGCAACGCCGAAATCATTAAAGATACTTTTGCCAACTTTAATATCGATGTTGATGTGGAAGGAGCCAACGTTGGGCCGCGGGTGACACAGTTTACTCTAAAACCGCCTAACGGAGTGAAGCTTACTCGCCTAACAGCTCTGGAGAATAACCTAGCTCTAGATTTGGCCGCTGAGAGCATTCGGATGGAAGCCCCGATTCCCGGCAAACGGGCCGTGGGTATTGAGGTGCCTAATGTAAAACCGGCCACCGTGACCATCCACGGCCTGCTGACCAGCCCTGAATGGAGAGAAACGAGTAGTCAGTTGGCGTTTGTCATTGGTAAAGACATCACCGGTGCCCCAGTTGTTGGTGATCTAGAAAAAATGCCCCATCTGCTAATTGCCGGACAGACCGGCTCGGGAAAAAGCGTGATGATAAATACGCTTTTGACCAGCCTGCTTTATAAAAATAGCCCGTCTGATATGAAACTTATCCTGGTAGACCCCAAACAGGTAGAGATGGCCCTATATCATGACATTCCGCACCTTTTGAGCCCGGTGATCAATGAGCCCGAAAAATGCATAAGTGCCTTGAAGTGGGCGGTTGCCGAGATGGAAAGGCGCCTGCGGGCTTTTGCCGAGGTCGGTAGACGCAACATTAACGAGTACAACAAGGTTAAACAAGACCAAGGAATGCCTTACATCGTCATCGTCATAGACGAGCTAGCAGACCTTATGATGATGGCCGCTCGCGACGTGGAATCCTTAATCGTACGCCTAGCTCAAAAGGCCCGGGCCGCCGGTATCCACCTGGTCATTGCCACCCAGCGCCCCAGCGTGGATGTCATAACCGGCCTTATTAAAGCCAATGTACCAGCTCGAATATCCTTTACCGTCGTTAGCCAGGTAGATTCACGAACCATTATTGACCAGGCTGGTGCTGAGAAGCTTCTAGGGCGCGGTGACCTGCTGTTTTCTATCCCCGAGTATTCCAAGCCCAAACGCGTCCAAGGCTCGCTTATCAGTGACGCCGAAACCACCAAAGTCTGTAACTTCCTGCGCGGCCAAAGAGCGCCACAGTTTGATGATGAGGTCGTTAGCCAGCCCGTCCAGTTAAATGGCCGGGGAGGGGTAGTTGCTCAGATGGACGGTGGCGAAGACGACGCAATGTTAAAAGACGCTGTCGGCGTGGTCGCTACAGCTGGCAAGGCCAGTACTTCGCTGCTGCAGAGAAAGCTGCGGATAGGTTACGGGCGGGCCTCGCGACTGATGGATATTATGGAAGAGCGGGGAATCATTGCCGGTTCAGACGGCACCAACCGTCCACGCGAAGTCCTGGTCCGTGATATAGACGAAGTATTTGCAGAACCCGTAGCTGCGAAAAATAGCAATGACCAAGGCGATGTCTACGACGACATGCCTGACGAACCAGAAACTAAAGAATAGGCTTGCTATTTAAGCACAAGCTTCTTACAATTTGAGCCAGAGGTAAACAAAAATGATAAAAGGTTTCTTATGCCAGAGGGACTAGCAAAAACCTCTACTGTTGAATTGTCTAGACGACACGTACCCGCGCTATCAGGCGCGGATTTTTATTTCTACGGGAAAGTAAATGATCAGACTTAGAGAAACGCCCGTAGATGAACGGACCGGCATACCCATTGCCCTCCCTTTGCTGCCTAATGGCTTAGAGGGGATTCATAGTTGGCACCATGCCGCCCACCCCAAGGACCATGAGTTACTTCAAGATACAGGCGGGATGGCTGTAAGGTGCAGCCGTATGCAGTTAGTAGAAGGACCGGGAGGAACAGCCGCCCTACTAAATGAAGCTAATGAGGTACCTGACGACACAGGTATTCATCCTATATATCATCGAACATATGAAGGGCCGTTACTTCCCGAAACTAAGGCCCAACAGTTCGGATATCTTATCATGATGCTGGCTGATTATATACCAGAGTACGGTATTGACCTCTCTAAAAATTATCCAATCGAACGCAAAATTAAGCCCGAAGAAATGAAACGGTTACGGTCGGGGGAGCTGAGAGTTGGCTCTTATTCTCAAATTCAGGATTTTTTTGCCGAGTATTTACTAGATAACGGTCAAGGCGAATTTGATTCCCGAGATATCGATAATTTTCTCTCAACGCCAAATGGCTCATACAGATTTCATTTTGGGAATAAATTAATCGGGTCGGCTGTAGTTAATGCGGTCCAGCCTTGGATTAGGCCGTATAAGCAGGCCAAAAGAGATGACTTACTGCGGCAAGATGCTCCTAAGTCAGTTCATCAATTAGTTCAAAATGCCTTTGGAAGAGAAACAACTCGCCAAGGGCATATACAAAGGATGTATACTCGGCTGTCAGACTTAGCTTTACAAACAGAGGTGGATGGGGTAGAATTAGCAGCGTAATAACTTAACTTCAGGTTGGGGCGACTCATATAGGCACCCAGCTTGTACCCACCTAAACTTTCCCTAAAAAGTTTGTGCGGGCAAAGCCAAAGAAGGAGTTCATAATGAGTGCACGAGCTAAGCAGCCTGATGCAGAGCAAGGCGCTGCACGTGTCGAGCGCAAAGAAGATGTACGAGATAGTACCTCGAGTGAGCACCGCAGTCAGGAAGGCAGCAATGCGTCAGGAAGTACAGGCGGAGCCACCAGCTCAGCTGGTGGGCAGGCCAGTACGGTGCGTAGTTCGGTGAGTCAGTACGAAATAGCCGTGCTATACCATCCTGATCTAGAAATAGACCTGGAAAAGGCTACTGGCAAAGTAGAAAAAATCATTACCGAAAGCAAAGGCAAGATTGTAAAAACTGACAATTGGGGCAAACGCAAACTGGCTTACCCGATAGTTAAACAAGACTTTGCCGTATATGTCTTTTATACCGTAGACATACCACCGGAAAATGTCGCTAAAGTTGAACAAACTTTTAACATCACCGATGAAATCATCCGCTTTTTAATTACCAAACCGGACCTAAAGGCTATCGCCAAAGCCGAAGCCTTAAGGGCTGAAAAGGCCAAAAAAGCTACGGAGCGCAAAGACCGCGATGAAGATTCGCTTGACGAAGAAACGCCAAAACCGCGCCGCGGTAGTAAAATAGAGGAATAAGGGAGAAGCAACTATGGCACGCAGTTTTAATCAGGTGGTGTTAATGGGTAATTTAACCAGGGATCCGGAGCTACGCACCACCCCCAACGGGCAAAGTGTATGCAGTTTCAGCCTGGCTTTGAATCGTAGTTACAAGAATGCCGAAGGCAGCTGGACTGAGGCCACCGACTATGTGGATATCGTAGCCTGGGCGGGACTGGGCGAACGGGTAGCCCAATATCTGACCAAAGGCCGTCCGGCGTTGGTCAGCGGACGCTTGCAAAGCCGCAGCTGGGAACAAGACGGCCAAAAGCGAAACAAACTGGAAGTCGTTGCCCAGGATGTGACCTTCTTAGGAGCACCCGGCGGTGGTGGAGCACCCGTGAGCGCCGACGAACCGGCCATATCGGCTAGCGATGATAGCAAGAAACCATCCAAGAAGAAAAAGGACGAGGACGTAGTAATCGAGGATATAGGTGACGAACCTATAAATCTCGACGACATCCCATTTTAAGGAGAACTAATGGCAAAAATTTTTAAACACAGGACAGACGTAGCCTATTTTGACTACAAAGACTTTAAGACCCTGCAGCGCTACGTTAATCAGTACGGACAAATTGAGCAGCGCAAGAAGACTGGCTTAACCGAGTCCAAGCAGCGCCAGCTAGCACGTGCTATCAAACGCGCCCGCCACCTTGCACTCTTACCATTCGTAACTAACGGATAAAAATTAATGGCTCTGAGTATCACTAGCCTTAAAAAGGGTACTATTTTCCAGCTGGATAATGTCCCATACAAGGTTATGGATTATAACCAAAAAGTGATGGGCCGCGGCGGCTCCATCGTCAATGTGCGTATCAAGAGTTTGCTAGATGGTAAAGTCTTAGACAAGACCTTCAAAGGCAGCGAACAGATAGAAAGTGCCGATGTCAGCGGTCGCAGTGCCCAGTATTTATACAGTGCCGCCGAGCAATTCTACTTCATGGATACCGAGAACTATGACCAGTTCAATGTAAGCGCCCACGACATGGAAGGCAAAGACAGTTACCTAAAAGAAGGCGACATTGTGACTGCTCAAATGTTTGATGGCCGGGTCATTAGCATCGAACTTCCCAAAAACGTTTCCCTAAAAGTCACATATACCGAAAACGTCGTAAAAGGCGATACCAGTAGCGCCATAACTAAAGACGCCACTTTAGAAACTGGGTTGGTGATTAAGGTGCCAGCCTTTATAAAACAAGGCGACCTTATCAGCGTTGATACGGCCAGCGGTACCTACCGAGAAAGAGTGAAGTAGCCCTATGCAAATGGAGCGTCAGAGATTCACAGTTGCTTATTTAACTCCGGGCTTAGTTCCGACCGAGGAGTTGCAAATGTGGCCCCAGCACATGGTCCTTCTAACCTGGTTTTATGGTTCCAAAGACACAGTTATGGAGACTCTACGCCAGACCTTGGCCGACCTTGAACCTCTTAAAATAAAAGTCGGTCAGCTTTCTTCCTTGAGTGAGGAACCGGTAAATCTTTTAGACCCCTTAAGCGCCGAGCAAGTTACGACACTCCACAATCATCTTTTGGGAAGTTTTGCGGCGGCGGGGTTTGTCCCTGAACATATGGAGCATATGGGGGACGGCTACATTCCGCATATCAGCATCAAAAAGCCCCATCAGCGTTTGAGGATGGGCGAAATTCTAAACGTGGATAAGCTGTATCTTATCGCCGAGACCGACCGAGCCCGTCATATGCGGCAGGTAGTAGGGGAGGTGGCTTTAAATGCCAAACCTACGGCTTGACCAAGCCTTGGTTCAGCGCGGGCTGGTGGCAACCCGCAGCCAGGCAGAGCATTACATCAAACTTGGCTATGTGTCAGTGAATGGTAGGACCATCCTAAAAGCCGGCACCCCGATTCGCCCTGATCATAAGATAGCTTTGAGCGTCAGCGAACAGTATGTATCACGAGCAGCATTAAAACTAGCCAGTGTGGTTGCGGCGCTGAAGCTGGATTTTGAGAACAAAATAGTCTTGGATGTCGGCAGCAGCACCGGCGGATTTACCGATTACGCCTTGAAGCACGGCGCCGCCCAGGTAATAGCTGTGGACGTAGGTTCTGACCAGATGCACCCTAGCCTGCGGGGTGATAAAAGGCTGGAACTGTATGAGAAAACCGACATCCGTGACTTTAAGCCGACCATAAAACCAAATATCATACTTATAGATGTCAGCTTCATAAGCCTGCGGGCAGTTTTGCCCGCAGCAGCCGCCCTGGGCACCAAAGATACCCAGATTGTGGCGATGTTAAAGCCGCAGTTTGAAGCCGGCGAAAAACAAATCAATAAAGGTATCGTTAAAAACGATAAAATCCGCCGACAGATCCTAAGCGATTTCGAGCAGTGGGCCAAAGACCAACGGTTTACCATTGGGGCCAAGGCGGATAGCGGGGTAGCCGGTACCAAAGGCAACCTGGAGCGCTTCTATCGACTTAGCCAAGCTTAAGTAGCAGCATTTTGGGCACTCTGCTTTAATAAGGATAGTATGAGAGTAGTAGGACCGGAGACCTATCGGGTTAACAACTATCAGCCGCCGAGGCCTAAACGCCGCTGGCGGAAACCCCTGATATTCCTGCTGACTTTAGTCGGTCTGGCGGGTGCGGTTTGGGCTTTTCGTAACGACTCGCCGCCGCCCAACCTCTCTACATTGATTAAGCAGAACCAATCTTCTGATGATAGCTTCAACTATCTGGACGGCCGATACCTATTTAGCGGCACTATAGTTTTGGCGCGTGCCGTGGAAAAAGAAGCCGGCGGTGACTATAATCAGCCGTTTAGCGGTCTGTCTACCTTCAAACCCGATATTTATGATGCTTGGATGGCTGACCTGGAGTGCCCGGTCACCACCAACCAGGTCAGCTACCAGGCCCAGATAGCCAACCTGGTCTTTAACTGCCGTCCGGAGTGGCTGCCAACGATGGCCAAATACTTTAAAATTGTTAACTTGGCCGGCAACCACACCTACGATATGGGCGCCGAAGGCTTTCCAGAAACCGTCTCGCATCTTAAAAAAGCCGGCATCACCCCCATAGGCAACTATAGCCCCCGGGTTAAAGAAGATATCTGCAAGGTCATAGCCTTGCCAGTCAAAATAAAGAGCACCAAAGACGCCAACAAGGCTGAAAAAGCCAGGCTCCCGGTGGCCTTCTGCGCCTGGCATTATTTCTCTTTCAGCCCCGAAGCCGGGGAGATAGAAGCTATGAAGCAGTACGCCAACGTTATGCCGGTCTTTGCCTTTATGCACGCCGGTACGGAGTATCTGGCCCAGGCCCAGCCTAACCAGGTTGACTTGGCCCACAAGATTATCAATGCCGGCCCGCCAGAATTTTTAATCGGCAACAGCCCCCATTGGGTGCAGAACACCGAGGTCTATAACGACAAGCTGATAGTTTATTCCACCGGCAACTTCATCTTTGACCAGGTTGACGCTGAAACCATGCGCGGTGCCAGCATTGATGCCAAAATGAGCCTTGGCTACGACGACAACTTGAAAAAGTGGCTGGCTTTGGCCGACAAGTGCCAAGCCTCGTCCGAAAGCTGCTTAGCCGAGGCTAAGCAGCAGGGACTTCGTAAGGTTAAGGCTTCCTTTACGTTCGACGCCATAGGCAATACCAGCGGCAACAAAAGGATTACCCGTAAAGCCGATTCTACTTTGCAGGCAGCTATAGACCAGCGGCTGAATTGGGCCGAATCGATGCGTAAACTGGGGCAAGAAGGTGCTGATTAATCTGACTGCTAAGGCCCGCTGGTGGGCCATAGCCCTGACCGCATTGACAGTCGTTTTGGCATTGGTCTTGGGACCAAATCCGGTCACGCCTGCCCAGCCTACTGCCAAACAACCGGGGGCTGAGGTTAAACAGCCGGCTAAAGAAGCCCCGCTGCAGTTCAGCAAGGCCAAACTGGAAGCTGCCGTAGATGGCTGGGTATCGGTTCATAGCGGTACCTACGGTGTGACCCTGATGGATAAGCAAGGTCGGACTCTGGCGACCGCCGGTGCCGAAGAGAGTTTCTTCGCCGCCAGTATTTATAAACTTTATGTCGCGTATATCGGCTACCAAAAAGTGGACGATAAGACCTATAGTTTGGACGAACCATATCTGGGAGGCTACAGTCGCGGCAAATGCCTGGATACGATGATACGTGAGTCCCACAGCCCCTGCGCCGAAAAGATGTGGGCCGAACTAGGTCGCGAGCAACTGACCAAACAGCTGAAGACCTACGGTCTTAAAAATACCGATATGAACAATCTTTCTACGACGTCTTACGATGCTGCCGTCATTTTAGCCCGCATAGAACGGGGGGAAGGGCTAAGCAACGTCTCCCGCAAAGCTTATCTGGATTCACTGGCGGGTCAGATTTACCGCTCGGCTCTGCCGGTTGGTTTTACCAACGCCAAGGTTTATAACAAAGTCGGCTTCAACGGCTACGTAGAATACCACGATACGGCCATAGTCCGTTTAGGCGACGGCCGCAGTCTGATTGTGTCGGTCTTGACTCGTAACGTCGGGACTAAAAATATTGCCGGGCTGGCCCGGGCCATCCAAGCTACTCTTTAGTCAGACGTTAAATCTAAATTCAACGACGTCGTTTGGCTGCATCACGTAGGTTTTGCCTTCGGTACGGACCTTGCCCAGGCTCCGAGCGGTATTTTCCGAACCGGCGGCAATAAGGTCATCATAATCTACCACCTGCGCGGCAATAAACCCCCGCTCAAAGTCGCTGTGTATGACACCGGCGGCCTGCGGAGCAGTGAAGCCTTGGCGTATAGTCCAGGCCCGGACTTCTTTTTCACCGGCTGTCAGATAGCTTTGCAGGCCAAGCGTACCGTAAGCGGCGTGGGTCAGCTGGTTAAGCCCGCTTTCCGCTTGGCCATAGCTGGCTAAAAGCTCGGCTCGGTCGGTTTCATCCAGCTCGCGCAGTTCGCTCTCTATCTTGGCGCAGACAAAAAGCGCCTGGGCCGGTTTAACAAGCTCGGCCAACTCTCTTTTTTTAGCCTCATCGGCCATAGTTTGCTCGTCCACATTGAATACATAAATTACCGGCTTGGCCGTCAACAACTGCAGGTCGGCGATATGCTCCTTATCAATGTCGGCGGCTTTGGAAAGGGGAGTGCCGCCGTCCAAGAGTTCTTTGACCCGGTTCAGCGTCTCCAGCATCGGCCGCAGTTTGGCATCGGCTCGGACCTCTTTTTCCAGTCGAGGCAGGCGTCGTTCCACGGTCTGCAGGTCTGCTAGCACCAGCTCGGTATTGATGATATCTATATCTTTTTTTGGATCTGAGGTGCCGCTGTTTTGAACATCGGGGTCAGAGAATGCCCGGACTGTATGGACAATGGCGTCGCAGGAACGGATATGGGCCAGGAACTGGTTGCCCAACCCCTCGCCTTTACTGGCCCCAGCCACCAGCCCGGCTATGTCCACGAACTGAACCGTTGCCGGAACGATTTTTTCGGTGTTGTACAGCTTGGCCAACTTTTCCAGCCGTTGGTCAGGAATTGGAACGATGCCGGTGTTGGGCTCAATCGTCGCAAAAGGGTAGTTAGCCGCCAAGACTTCGTTATCCGTCAAAGCGTTAAACAAGGTAGACTTACCCACATTGGGCAGGCCAATGATTCCAATCGACAAACTCATTCCTACCATTTTAACAGATAGGGAGTGGACTTGACTGACTGCCCTTTTAACTATAAGCTTAAAAGTACAAGTAAACAGGAAGACTTGCATTTATGAGTTTATCAATCAAACGGATACTAATAGCAGTGACAGCGGGGGCATTTATTGTAACCGTGGGCTCCCCAACCTTTGCCATAACCCACAAGGCTAGGGCAGAGGAAGCCCGGCAAAACGCCCAGCAGTTGAGGGAAAATGCTCAAGCAACCGCAAACGAGCGTAAAGAAGCTGTCAAAGCCGAGGTAGAAGAACGGCGCGAAGCCGCTAAAACCCGCTTGGAAGCCGCCAAGCTCCGAGCCTGTCAAAACCGCGAAAAGGCTATCCAAAACATTATGGCCCGCATCAACGACCGGGGGGAAAAGCACATCGTCTTGTTCACTAAAATCGCCGACCGGGTAAAAGCTTTCTATGTCGACAAGGGCCTAACCGCCGACAATTACGATGAGCTGGTAGCCCAAGTCGAAGTCAAGAAGGCCGCCGCTGAAGCAGCAGTTGCTTCACTGCAATCGTCCGATGTGCAGTTTAAATGCGATTCCGAGGACCCCAAAGGCACAGCTTTAGTTTTTAAAGACCTGCTCAAACAAGAGATTGATGCTCTAAAGGCTTATCGTACGGCAGTTAAGAACTTAATTGTGGCTGTAGCGCAGGCTCAAAAAGCCGCTACCACAGAAGAGGGGGCTGAATAATGAAGCGTTTTCAAAAAGGTTTCTCGGTAGTAGAATTACTGCTCATAATTGTTGTGGTAACGGGGTTAGCTTACGTAGGCTACAGAGTTTATGACCGGCAACAGACTAGAAATGCTGCCGCCAGCGAGCAGTCGCCTACAGCTAGGGATGTTTCTTCTGCTCCGGAAATCAAAAAAGCCAGCGACCTGGATGCCGCTTCCAAACTTTTAGACCAAAACGACCCGGCGGTCAGCAACCAGGACGCATCTCAACTGGACAGCGAGCTCTCAAACTTTTAACCAAAAAAAAGTTTTATTTTCCAGCCCGTTGGGCAGAGAACCGTTCCCCCCACTCCAGCGTTCCGGGCTCTGGCAGGCCTTGAAGTACCTGAAGTATAGCACCACCATCTCCTTTCGGGATATTTATATCGACACCAGCCACACCATGGTCACGGCCGGACAGCCCAATTATAGCTATACCACCCATCTCTCGGATCTGAGGCGCTATTTCGTCGCCGGAAATATCTTTTATATCACCGTCTAGGATAGCAACATTGGCTTCCACAACACCAAGTCTAAGGAACTCAATAAGCTGCTCGGAGGTTCTCCTGTCAACGGCGTCCGCCACAACCTGGTGATTGTGGAATTCCAGGAAGTCCCGGGTATAGGCCCGGACATCATCATGATCATCAAAGTGTGCTACTTTAAGCTCTGGCATATCTCCTAATTATACCACAAAACGCCACTTTTTTCAACGCCGCACCACAGCTCTTGCAACAAGAGCCGTAACTATAGCTGCTAGGGTAACCCCTGCTTTCATTGGAAAGCCGAAGGAGGAGTCTTTTACAGTCCCTTTGCTGTTTTGTACGGAAAGTACACTACTCCTAAGTTGCTTATCAGAATCCCGGGGAAGTCTTAAATGAATAAAAGTGTTAATGAATGCCGAGTCATTCTGGTTATTAGTTTGTGTAATAGACCCGACTGGAATCTCGTCTGAGTGGGAATTATCCAACCTGTCTGGCGAAGAGTTTGGCGGTGAGGGCTCATCATCTTCAGGGCTGGAAGAGGAAGGGTCGGGAATAGGCGGCGGTGGGTCTGGATCGGAGGGGGGCGGAGGAGCCTCACCGATAAGACCGTCACAAGCATCATCAATATCATCCTGATCGTAGTCCACGCCTGACGGAACGATACCGTTGCAGGTATCAAAGCTATTCAATATTCCATCGCCGTCAAGGTCGTCACTGCTGGCGCCCACATAGACTGTTTTATATATATCGATTTGCTCGCCGGACATATTCTGGCCATACAAATGAAGGTCGTGGAATCCCGGTGAAACGCTGTCTGGAATCTGAAATTGGAAACTCAAGGTTCCAGCAGAGGATGAGGTATAGGAGCCTATATTTATTGGGTCAGAATGCAGAACAGCCTCAAAAACACTAGAGGGCTTCAAAGGGTAAGCAGGGTTATCTATGGTTAAAGTAGTGGCGACTCCTTTGATTAACACATCGTCAACTAATTGGTCAGCATCTATAGAACTTCGCACTACACGTCCCGAAGGTGGATAATCCAGGATCGAAAGTCCCGACTCAGGCGGAAAAGTTATAGCTAAGTTCGGTGTGGGCATGGTTTGAGTGAAATTCTGGGTGGCAGCAAGGATCTTTTGTTTTAATAATTGATGCCCCAGCTGGTTAGGGTGATAGCTTTCATTACCAATAGGTCCATTCAGGAAATCAGGGAAGTCATCACCAAGCGTCAAGCCATTCACGGCAACGTCACTGCTCACGGTCTCACAGAGAAGGTGTCCGCTAAAGGCGTCCTCGGTGTCTACATATATAACTCCGGCTTTTTGGGCTGCACGGGAAATTACTAAGTTCATATAAGAAATTAGTTGCTTTGAAAATTCAAGCTCCTGCGAGTCTAAGCGTACATTGAGAGCACAATTGCCACCCGGTAGGGCAAGCTGTGGATAGCCCACTGCAAAAACTTTGGCATCCGGAGAAGTTGCATTTTTAATTTCCTGGTAGGTACCCACTAGGTCAGGAAAAGTTCGATTAACCCGACGTACCAATTCCAGCCGATCTTCGAATGAACTGAAGCAAGTATCTGGAGCTATACATTTCTTTACAATTTGCGAAAATCCAATATTATTCCCCCCAATTGATACTGTGACAGTTTTGGGTAGGTATTTGCTGACAAAATTTAATTGATAAATATAGCCAGGCTGAAACATCTCAAGAATTTCATTAATTTTAGGACTTCCAAGATTCTGTCTCTCTACTTTATTCATATTTTGCCCTTTATAGTGGGTGCTTGAATCTGTAATGTCAGACACTCTAGAGCCGGAGCAAGCTATAGATCGATAAGAATTATAGTTAAGGGTGTACCCAATAAGATATGGGTATGAAGCTGTTGAAAGGTGGCATTTATTATTCTCCGTGTCGGTCCCTTCTAAATAATTAAATGCACCCTCCCCGGAAATATAAGAATCCCCCAGAGCTAAATATTCTATTTGGTTGAATGTTCCTCCACCTGATTTAAGAACAAACTTAGCGATTTTGTTGCCGCCCCCATCGTTATAGCTAGCGTAAAAGCTTAAGCTTTGGTTATCGATAAATCTAATGCGGGAAGCTGTTATATAGCCTGGTATCTGTGTTTGTACAAAACTCAGAAGACTTCTAGATTGGCAGGTAACCGACCCGGTTATGGTAGCTGGAACGGTAGCACAGGTACTTAGGTCGTATATAGTAAATCGGCCAAAATCTCTAGAGGCAACCACGGCGTAGCGCCCGTCGTTGGTTATAGCAGTTTTAGGATTAGGAGCTATTCCAATCGTGTGATTGAACCCGGGTGCAAACGGTAGAACTTCATACGTTTCCAAATTGACTCGCAGCACCGATACATTCGGCTGAGACACAACCATCCATTTACCGTCAGTAGAGAAACTCATTGAATTATAGTCAGCTGCCAAGCGATTATGATTTCTGTCTTCCAGCCTAGCGTCAGGCGGCCGATTAATCTGGTATTGCATTTCCGTGCTCCCGATGGGCGTATAGGGGCTAATAGAAGCGTTAAAGTTCTTGTTAAAGTACAGGTAGAAACCATATGGGGGCTCGGTACTGTAGCTTATGATGCTGCTGGAGTTCGGTATAGCTAGTATTCGCGGTAAATTATTAAGGTAGTTAATGACTGTTTTATAAACAGACGTATTATTTAGCTTGATTCGACCGTTAGACGCTACTGATCCATATAATGCATTGACTACACATTCGGAAGTTTCTTTTTGGGTACAGTCGATGTTGCCGTTCACGGAGAGAGGTATCACCGCAACCTCGTTCAACTTCGTAAGAGAAAGGAGGGACGGGGATAACCACTCCAAAGATGTTTCGGCATAAGCATATTTAGCATTAGTTGCCACTATTAAACTAGCACTGAGTAGGAGCAGAGAAAACACACCCGGCCGAAGAAGCTTATGCATACCTCAACAGTAATATGTGAACCAGTCAAATTGTCCCACCCAAAGTGCAATAAAGCAAGAATTAATGGATGGGGTAATACTCCTTGTTAGCAAAATCAGAGCATCCAAGATTTATTTGGAAAGGTTTTTTTACCTTTGAAGATATAGTTAAGTCTATTTCTTCAAAGGTATCGTAAAAGTAGCTAGTATAACAATCCATAGAACCACCGCGTGTGTAGCTATCAAGTGCCGAGTGGTGATAAGTGTTTACCACCAGAGTATCCTCAATAGTGGCGGCAAGAGCTTGGGTTGGCTTCAATAAATCCTGGTGCTCTCCGATAACAGTTTGGATCTTCTTAAGCAGATTATTGGCTTCGGTGCGATTCGCGACACCATATATAAAAGAGGTGCTAACGGAGCAGGAGAGGGGACCGTCTTCGTAAACCCCACTCGGTCGGCTGCAGTCGTTAGTATGCTTATAGTTATCGGGCGGGCCAACTTCAGACACTATATCTGCATAAACAATATCTATCGCCGCCAGAGCCTTCTCAAAACTTTTTTTATTGGTATAGCCGCTATAGGCCTGATACCCCCAAAAAACTATCCCTATCAGCACCACGGCTATGACCAACGACAGCACTTTATGTTGTCTATACCAGATTGAGGAAGGGACTTTAAACCTCTTCATATCAATATCCGTATTCTACTCCCCCCGCAACACAAAATAAACAAACTCTAACTATTTTATGCTATAGCATAAAATAGTTAGAACTTTAAGATATTAGCAAAGCGAGATTTTAATAAGTCGGGTTTATCTATATAGCTGGTTTCCACGTAGGTTAAGTAGTTTGTAAGCCCCCAAAAAATAGAAATTGCTTCTATTTCGGCGTGACAAGCAAAGGGATGGACCCAAACACTTCTTTGCAGGGGCTGAAAGCCTAATTCGCGAAGTTTACGTGAAAGCGCGTTTCTTGCTTGCTTGTGCTCCTCTGGCACATCAAAGATAACCAGCCGCCATCTTTGATCCCACTGTTTGGGCGTCAGGATAGCTATATCTTCAAAATGTACTTTCTCAAGCCTTTTCCGGCCCTTACCGGTAATAGCAATACCATGCTCGTACTTTCCGGAGTAATTAATAAGCTTTGCTGCCTTCATATATTTAAGCGTACGGTCTATCTCCCGACGCTTAGCAGCCTCATCTAGCCCATCTAAGAATTTGCTAAGTGGCTTATTAAGACCAATCGCCAAGCCTGGCAACAGCAGGGAAGCTGTCACCATACCACCTGTCGCTACAAAACGCAGCAAACCGTCTACCAGAGCAGAAGTATTACTATTACGCGCCATGTAATTAATTTATGCTATAGCACAAATTAAATCAAATTTGTGAGGGTCAGTCTAGGGTGGTGGGGGAATTTCTAGAGAAAACCGTGAGAATTGGTATACTGCTTATGTATGAAGGTAGCACTCCTCAAAAAACTACCTGTGGTATTGATTGGTGCGCTTTTAGTGTTGGCGCCTATTGCCACGGTGCAGGCCACTAAACCCTATTTGAAGGTGTTTGGTGCCGACGTAATGAGCGGCGGCTGGTTTTCTGATGGCAGTAGCTGCAACACTGCCGCCGGTTCTAATTACCAGGACCCTAACTACCAAGGCTCTCCGGACAACCGGGTAGGGGGTATTCTGGCTTTTTCTAAAGAGGATGGGTCTGGTAACGCCAACGGCGGAGCATCGTCCCAATACGGCGCCTTTTCACTGGGGATTATTGAGGGTAATAGTGCCGCAAGCCACGGCTTTTACAGTGCCGGAGCCCTAACTGCCGCCAGCAACACCGCCAAGAATAAACTAAGCTTTGCCAATGACGACAGTGCCGCGGCACCGTGGGGCGGTTTTTACGAGGGCAGTGTCCGTCAATCGTCGTGCTTACCGGATTATTACTCTAAGCTCTCTACCACTACGGCTTCCGGTCTGGGTGTGTTATCTTCGGCCACCGCCTCTGGTGCTTATACGGCCACCGCCACTGGCTCTAATCCTTATGATGTCACCGGCGGGGCGGTAAACATTGCCGCCGGACGCCGGATTACCTTGTTCGTGAACGGCAATGCCTATATTGGCCATAACATTACTTATCAGCTGGATAGAGAGAATAACGTGCCAAAACTCGCACTGGTGGTGAAAGGCAATATCTATATAGACCCGTCCGTCACCCGGATTGACGGACTTTACATAGCCCAACCGGCCGGCTCTATCGTGGCGGCTGATGACGGGGCTATTTGGACTTGTCACCGCGACGATTCCTATCCGGTTTACACCGACTTTATTCCGGCCTGCGGTAACCCGCTGACGGTCAATGGCGCCTTGATTGCCAAGCAGGTTAATTTCCTGCGTACCCGTGGTGACATCAGTGCGGCTTCAACCAATGAGGATTCACTTAGCGGTGCCACAGCCAGTAATAATATTGCCGAAATAGTCAATTACACTCCGGCCATGGTGGTAGGCGGGCCTTTCTTTAACCAGCCCGCCGGTCCGACTTTAAAGGTCCAGAGCATCATTAGCCTGCCCCCAGTATTTTGATATTAGCTCAACAGATTGAAAAAGATGTCCGAACAGGTTACCAAATGATGCCGCTCATGCTATAATCGGAACAATATGAGCATACTGAGTGGGGTATCTGACTTTTTCGGCCTAGACCTTGGCAGTACAGCCATCCGGGTGGTCCAGCTACATGGGGCCGGCTCCCCCAAAACTTTGGCAAAATATGGCCAAATAGCCACTTCCGGCAACATGACTTTGAGCGATGCCAAAGAAGACAGGGCCAGGGTGTCGGCTGCCGTAAGGGAGTTGGTGCGACGCAGTGGTATAAGCACTAAGAACGTTGTTGCAAACTTGCCCTCTAACCGGGTTTTTACCACGGTAATAGATATGGACCGCATGGCCCCGCCGGAGATGGCCAATACCATTACCTATCAAGCTGACTCTTTTATACCCACACCGGTCGCCCAGTCTAAAATTGACTGGGCTGTTATCGGAAACTCCCCGAAAGATCCTAAAAAGGTAGAAGTATTGATGTCCAGTGTACCTAACGATTTCATTGAGGCCCGACTGGACATGCTGGAGGCCGCCGGCTTGAACGTCTTGGCCTTTGAGCCGGACAGTCTGGCGTTGATGCGGGCGGTCATACCGCCGGATATGATTTCGCCCCAGTTAGTGCTTGATGTCGGCAGTATTTCCACTGACCTGGTCATAGCTATGAATGGTGCGCCGCACCTGACCCGGGCCATTCCTATCGGTTCCAGCTCATTTGTCCGAGCAGCTGTCCAGAACCTAAGCATTGAGTTGGCCCAGGCTCAGCAGTTTGTTTTTAAGTTCGGGGTAGCCCGAGATAAGCTTGAAGGCAAAATCTACGGCGCTATAATCGGTACCGTGGACAGCCTGATGGCAGAGGTAGAGAAATCAATAAAATTCTTCCAAAGCCGCTACCCCAATACAAAGCTAGACCGGATTATTGTAACCGGCGGGGCCTCCAGCTTACCGGAATTCCCCTTATATATTGCCAATCGCTTCGGCATCAACGTTGAAATCGGTAACTCCTGGCGTAATGTTAGTTTTCCTGCCGGTCAACAAAATGAACTACTGGCGGTGTCCAACCACTTTGCCGTAGCAGTGGGACTGGCGGAGAGGAACCAATGAGTCCCGTTAGACTCCACTTAATTTCCCTCCATTGGTTAACGTTTGATAGTCAGTGCTTGCTTCAGCCACCAGATAACCTACATAAGTGCTTTGGAGGTCTAACGGGATGAGCGCCGTACAGTTTAACCTGCTACCGGATATCAAGCTGCAGTACGTTAAGT
>JBBDZV010000039.1:0-5624 GCA_040900005.1 Saccharimonadales bacterium (SeqCode) | reverse complement strand
GTCTAAGCTGGTGGGCACAGAGGGACTTGAACCCCCGACATCCACAACGTCAATGTGGCGCTCTAGCCAACTGAGCTATGTGCCCGCGTCGAAGCGTACACCATTGCCCCGTTTTGCAATATTTTGCAAAAGCTTCGGCTTATGGCTATGCTTCTCCTCTTAATTTTACAAGAGTCTGCTAAAGCACGACCTTGCGAAATTGGTTAACCGTAAGAACAGAGTTATCTTAGCGCAGTTAGGGGAGGAGGGCAACTTACCATATTTGGTATAAAATTGGGAAAATACAACCTGTGGAAAAAGTAAGAAAAAAGTACTAGCATTTTAAGGCTAGCTTATATATACTCGTTCGTAGGTTGAGTTTTGCCGACGTGTTAATAAACGGGCTTGAAGTTCATTGCGAGGAATTTCAGAGCCCGTTTTTATTTACTCTTAGCCGAGGCTTTTACTTTCAGTCATTTAAGGTGTTATGATGTAAATCAAAGATGGAAAGTGTGAAATTGAGCGAAAATGACCACCGAAGGCTAGGTAAGGAACTGGACCTATTCGTATTTTCCGATCTGGTGGGCTCAGGGCTACCTATGTTTACTCCTCGTGGCACCGTCCTACACCAACAATTAATGATTTACGCCAACGAACTCCGTGAAAAAAGGGGCTTTAGCAAAGTCTGGACCCCCCATTTGACCAAAACCGACCTCTATAAGACCTCGGGCCATTGGGATAAATTTGGCGCAGAGCTATTTTTGGTAAAAAGCCAGGAAACCAGTGATGAACTGGTACTAAAACCGATGAACTGCCCGCACCATGCCCAAATTTACGCTAGCCGTCCCCGTAGCTACCGCGACCTACCCTTTAAATTCTTAGAAACGGCTACGGTTTATCGGGATGAGAAGAGTGGGGAGCTCCAGGGGCTGGCCAGGGTTCGCTCTATCAATATGGATGACAGCCATGTCTTTTGCCGCCCGGATCAGATTCAGGACTCAGTCAAGGAGTTAATCGAGGCGGCCCAGGAGATGTATCGTACCATCGGTATGGATTTGAAATTCCGTCTTTCCTTCAGGGACAAAGGCGATGGGTACCTGGGGGATGCGCAGTTGTGGGATAAGGCCCAGGCCACCATGGAGCAGATTGTTATGCAAGAAAAGTTGGAATATTTTGTGGCAGAGGGCGATGCTGCCTTTTACGGCCCCAAGATAGATTTTATTGCTACCGACGCACTAAAAAGAGAATGGCAGGTGGCCACCGTTCAGCTGGACTTCGTACAGCCGGATCGCCTGGGCCTGACCTATATAGATGAAGAAGGGCAAGAACAGACCCCTGTGATGGTCCATGCGGCCCTACTAGGCTCCATAGAGAGGTTTTTAGCGGTGTACATAGAGCATACGGCAGGGAAGTTTCCACTATGGCTGTCCCCGGAACAGCTACGCGTCATTACCTTGAATGATGATAAGGCTGTTTTGAAAATGGCCGAATCTATAGTCGAAAAAGCCAGACAGTTGGGTCTGCGGCCTGCTTTGGATGCCGATAACGAGTCGGTAGGCAAGAAAGTCCGCGACGCAGAGGTAATGAAAGTACCATACGTGGTAGTAGTTGGTGGTAAAGAAGTAGCCAGCCAGCAAATATCGCCTCGGGTCCGCAGTGACCTAGAGGAGGAATCGACCACATCTGTTGATGTCTTTCTGGAGAGCTTAGCCAAGGTTGCTCAAGCTCGAAGGTAGGTCTTTTGATAGATGAAAAGAGTAGACAGTGAATTTAAAGAACGGGTTTATGAAATGGTGGCGGCTATCCCAGAGGGTAAGGTTATGACCTATGGTCAGCTGGCGGCGCTGGCTGGTGCGGCCTGGGCGGCTTGGGAAGTCGGACAGATTGCCCACACTGGCCCCGCAGACCTGCCGTGGCAAAGAGTTGTCAGTAAAAGTGGCGGCCTAGCTCGGGGCTACCCCGGAGGCTTTAATGGGCACAAACAGGCCTTAGCCAAAGAAGGGGTGGTGGTTGACGAAGATTACAGGGTTGATATCGAGGAATTGTTATGGCGCCCCCCACACAAAGACCAAGCCTCCTTGTTATAGTCGGTCCCACGGCCAGCGGTAAATCAGAGCTTGCCTTGAGAGTTGCCAAGCGCTACGGCGGCGAGATAATAGCGGCAGATTCACGCACTATCTATAAAGGTATGGACATCGGTACCGCCAAACCTACTTCCCAGCAACAGGCAGAGGTACCGCATTGGGGCCTCAATCTGGTAGAGCCGGGCCAGGCCTATAGCGCCGCCCGTTTTAAAGAGCATGCGCTTGGTAAAATTGATGAAATTACTAGGCGTGGTAGATTGCCTATTCTGGTCGGCGGTACCGGCCTATACGTTGACGGCGTCGTGTTCGATTTTAACTTTCCCCCTCCGCCGGCGTTTGGTGAGAGGGAGAGTCTAGAAAAACTATCTTCAAAGGAACTCCAGAATCTCGTAGAGGAAAAGAAATATCCTATGCCTGAAAATCGTCACAACCGTCGCCACCTAGTACGTGTGATTGAGCGCCAGGGAAAACAAGGAGAGAAACAACAAATGCCAAAGCCCGGAACATTGATAATAGGATTAATGCCTGACGAGGAACAGTTGAAGAAACGGATAGCTACGCGGGCAGTAGAGATTTTTGATAAAGGAGTTATCACCGAAACTCAAAAATTATCGGCTAAATATGGCGAAAAGGCGCTTCTTTCTACCGCCGGCATAGTTTATAAAATTTGCCTAAGGCTGCTTAGAAAAGAAATTGATAAAGACGAGGCAATCTGGTTATTCCAGACGGCTGATTGGCAGTATGCCCGTCGTCAACGTACTTGGTTTAAGCGGAACTACCACATCACGTGGTACCCGAATAGCAAGCAAGCTTACCAGGCTGTAACTAAAATTCTGAACACCTGAATTATCATTACTCCTGCCGATTTGCTACAATACCCTAACAGAGGGAGAGCTATGATCGAGCAACTATTTGGGTCAAAAACCAGGGTTAAGCTGCTGCAGCTGTTTTATGCTAATCCTAACCGTTCATTTTATGTGCGCGAAATTACCCGCAAAGTAGAAGAGCAGATTAATTCAGTCCGCCGCGAGCTGGCTAATCTCTTGAGCATCGGCATAATTACATCGGATGCCAACAATAACCGACTATATTATGAAGTCGATCAGGAGTATGAATATTATGCTCCCTTGGCCCAGATTTTCGGTGGGGCCGCACCGGTTGTCGTCCCCCAAAAAACCGATAAAGGCGCGAAAATTACTAAAAAAACCGATGCTGTTCCTGAACATGCGCTAGCTAAGTCCCTGCGTCTAACCGGCAAAGTAGACCTGGCACTTCTGACCGGACAGTTTACGCGCGACGATTCCAGCGGTGTGGACATCTTGATAGTAGGAGATGTAAACCAGTCAAAAATTAGCCGGTTTATGACAGATCTAGAAAAAGCTGAGAATAAAGAGCTGCGTTACGCCGTGCTGCCCCTTGATAATTACCAATACCGGCTCCAGATTAACGACCGCTTCATCAACCAAGTACTCGAGGCCAAAAAACAGGTTATAATTAATAGCCAGGACCTAGTCCCCGAAGCCAACAAATAAAGGAGCAAGCAACTAACGTGGAATTACAGTATTATGGTGCTAATTGTGTCCGCCTGACCACTAAAAAGGCCAGCATTGTTATAGATGACAACTTGGAAAAAGTAGGGCTTAAGTCAGTTACTAAACCTACGGACATCTACCTTAGAACATCTAAATCGATGCCCGAACAAAAAGCCGCTAGATTTACAGCCGAAACTCCAGGCGAGTATGAAATCGCTGGTACTATTATCCACGGCGTAGCCGCCAGAGCTCATATGGACGAAGAGGGGCAGCAGAGCGCCATCATTTACACCATAACCGCCGATGACGTGAAGGTGGTAATCCTAGGCCACATTTATCCGGATTTGAGCGACGAGCAGTTAGAGCAGATCGGCACGGCTGATGTTGCCATTGTGCCTGTCGGCGGCAATGGCTACACCCTGGATGGTATAGGCGCCTTGAAAGTTATAAAGAAGATTGAACCGAAGATTATAATCCCTACTCACTACGCCGATAAAGCAGTTAAATACGAAGTTCCACAGGCCGTTTTAAGCGAAGGGCTGAAGAGTCTGGCTATGGAGCCAGTCGAGACTACCCTGAAGTATAAAATCAAGCCAGCCGACCTTGATAGTACTGCCCATCTGATAGTTTTGGAACGTCAGTAGCTCTAATCACGAGCGCTCTTATCCGGAAAATAGCCCGAGTGTCGGATTCATTCCGTACCCGGCGCGATAAGAAACCGCGAAGGGGTTTCTTATAGTCCTTAGAGAAGGCCTTTTTTCTTCAGACCGCGGATAGCCTGGGTACTAATCTTCATTTTTACCTTTTTTCCGTCTACGACCAGGGTTTTAGCCTGAAGGTTGGGCTTCCACACTTTTTTGGTATGGCGCTGTGAAAAGCTCACATTGTGGCCGTATTGCTTGCCCT
The DNA here is from genome assembly GCA_040900005.1 of Saccharimonadales bacterium (SeqCode). Taxonomy (GTDB): domain Bacteria; phylum Patescibacteriota; class Saccharimonadia; order Saccharimonadales; family UBA10212; genus JBBDZV01. The sequence continues at coordinate 1,123 of JBBDZV010000039.1, read as the reverse complement.
TACCGGTAATCTCACATTTTTGCATATCAATCGCCAATTGTAAGGGGTGAAACAGATAAAGTCAAGCCATCTATAGGGTATACTGGTACTAATGGATTTTGACTTAACAACTTTAATAATTGTTATTTTAGTGCTCTTGGTCTCTATGGCGGTACATGAAGTAATGCACGCTGTAGCCAGCTTGAAGCTGGGCGATGATACGGCTCATTCCCAGGGTAGAATTTCCTGGAATCCGTTTGTGCATATCGACCCTATTTTCACACTGGCTCTTCCACTATTGCTCTATCTTGCAAACGCCCCGATATTTGCGGCAGCTAAACCCGTAGAGGTCAATTTTAATAGACTAAAATGGGGCGAGTTTGGCGGGGCAATCGTCGGGGCAGTAGGACCGCTCAGTAACTTAGCTTTAGCGGTAGTCGGGGCCGGTATATTCCATATTTTTGCTGGCGATGCCAGTGGCCTGCTTGCGGAAGCGTTAGCTTATTTTATCTTTATAAACATCGGGTTGGCCGTATTTAACAGCATTCCGTGGCCGCCCCTCGATGGCTCTCGGGTGCTATACGCCTTTGCTCCTCGCCCGCTTCAGCAGCTAATGGAATCCATAGAAAGATTAGGGCTTACGGGGCTGGTCATTTTTATATTCTTATTCTTCCAAATCCTAAGCCCCCTGATGGGGAATATCATCGAGAAGCTGGTTAATATATTAGTACCTGGCCTCATCCTCTGAGGTTCGGAATACTTAGTTTACTGTGGTAAAGGGGGGTGTATAATTAGTAATGGTCGGTGAGGGCATAATATTTTTCTAACACAGTTTTTATGGGAGTCTTACACCGGGACGATCCGTGGATTGTACGTGCGGACACCCACTTTGCAATCGCAGAGTAAATTGAGTGCCTAAATCGGCCTCTTTGTTTGGCAAAAATAGATTATATCCGTAGACTAGAATCGTCGGCTTGCGCCGATAACGGGGTGTGGCGCAGCTGCCAAAAGCGTACGGCTGGGGTGAGAAAGCTCGGTGAGCTTTCTCAAGACCGGAGGCCTGGCCGACGAAGGTCGCCAAGCCGAGGTGGGGTCGAGACAGATTTGGAAGCTGTGCTGACAAGTCTGATCGTGACCGTGAGGA
>JBBDZV010000038.1:0-5649 GCA_040900005.1 Saccharimonadales bacterium (SeqCode) | reverse complement strand
ACAGTATAGCACGAAGTAGTAAAAAGGTCAAGCTTATCTCCTGGCTACAGTTTGGGAATCCGCTCTGAGAACCATTTGGCGCTCTCCCGGACTGTCCGCTTCATTCCCTTTTGGCGGTCCACCGCCACCAGGCCGAACTTCGGCCACCAGCCCATGGCCCACTCAAAGTTATCCAGCAGGCTCCAATGGAAATAGCCTCTTACGTCTACCCCCTGGCTTATAGCCCGCTCCATGGCTACTATAGTTTCCTCTATCCACCAGCGACGGTATTGGTCGGCCGTATCGGCTACGCCGTTTTCGGTCACTATAATCGGCTTTTTATAGTGGGCCCAGGCCCGCAGGAGTATTGGGTAAAGGCCCTCCGGTTCCATGTACCACCCGACGTCGTTTCTGGGTACCTCGGGACTTTTTTTTCTAAATAAGCCGTCGTAGTAGTCCGTAAAGTAATAATTAATGCCCACGAAGTCCTGGTATTTTCTAATACGGTTAAGGTACCACCAGTTCCAGACGTAGCGCATCACCTTGGTGGATAGGCTGTCAAGCAGGTCATGGGGGTCGTGGGCCTGGACATTGCCAAGCTGGGAGGCTACGCTGACCATCAGCTTGCGATTGTGGGATTTCAGGATTTTGTAACTTCGTTTATGGGCGCTAACCAAGTTCCGGTAAACCCGTAGGAAAGAAAGCAGGTTCTTTTCTCCTGGCGGCCAGGAATGCCGCGAAGTAGGGTCCGTGGTCAGATAGCTGAAAGATGCATAGACGTTCGGTTCGTTCAGGGTAATCACGTATTTCAGCTGGCCACCGTACTCTTCAGCCACCTTTTTTACGAACCTTTCAAAGTATTTCAGGTTGCGGCGACGCTTGAAGGCGCCTTTGTGTTCAAACCACACCGGGTGGGTCCAGTGCCAGATATTCATCACCGGCTCTATGCCGCGCGACTTTAAGGCCCGTATATAACGGTGGTAATGAAGGATCTCCTCTTTGTCCCACTGCCCCTCTACCGGCTCCAAGCGGGCCCATTCTATACTGAAGCGGAAAGCGTTCAGGTTCAATTGCTTAGCTAGGGTAAAATCTTCTTCATATCGCTGGTAGTGTTTAACGCCATTGCCAGAAATATAGTTAACAGGCTCCGTAGCCTGTCTTTTGATGTCTTTCCAAGCTGGAATGTACCCTATGCGGTTTTTAGCAGTTTTAGCTAAAGCCTGGGCGTTGGCTTTCTCCCATTCGGTCCACTGGTTACGATTGCCACCCTCCACCTGGTGCCCCGCGGTGCTGGCCCCCCACAAAAAATCCTTCGGGAATATAGATTTTTCTAACTCTTCAGGCATTTCCCCTATTGTAACATTGCGCCTATGCTTATATCTGGTGTGGTATAATAAATAAACAAATGGCCAGGGAGACAGCTGAAAATCTGCCATTGAGTTCTCTTGCTCAATTAGAAATAGTTGGGCTGAACCAAGGCCGCCCCAATTATCTTAGTCGTGGTCTTTATGATGACTGGAGTATACAAGATATTCTTAGTCACCTCACTAAGGTGTCGGTTGAACTCGGTCGAAAACCAACTAAAGCTGATCTATGGCAGCGAATTAATGTAGAAGGTAGAGACGAGCCTTCTCCAAGGTTTATAAGCACTCGAGTACCCTTTCGGGGTGCACTGGAGCTTATAGGATATCCGAATGTGCATAGTTGGGAAAGATACGACTACGCTCATTGGGGCGTCAAATATTTACAGGCTAATGACGGTAACTTATTTACCGCCAGCTCTATCGATTATTTATCCCGGTTAAAGCGAGGGCCCTCTACTGCCCAGTGTATAAATGTGTTTGGACGCATAAATAATTACAAAACTGTTAGTTGGAATGCCTACCAAGAAGATATAAGGGATGCTCAAAAACAAAAAGAGACTCGGCTCCAGTTGATAGAGGACGGGTTGGCGGGAGGTACGCTCCCCAACGCACTATTTGACGGTGCACAAAGCCAAGACGAAATGATTGCACTCTTAGCTAAGTATCAGGTAGCCAAAAGTGTGCATCCCATGTTGGAGGATGCGTCTCTCGTGAAAGACTGTAAGACAGCAGCAGGACAGAGCTTCATAGGTTCTTTAAGGAAACGCGACGAATACCACGGCACACTTACTGCTGGAGACATCGAATCAGCAGCTTTATCTCTAGGGGTCTATGACGATATCTGGCCCCGCGATAAAAGCCATCTGGATAAGCTTCGGGTTCCGAATGAATTTATGGAGCCAAAGAAGTTAGCTTTATCCAGAAATCTGGAGTGGCAGGTGGGGAGGACGGCTGTTTCCTAGTGATTCATTGGTTCTTCGGCGAATTCTTCATGCATCCGTCTGACAGCTGGTTGGTAGGCCTCACCGCGCCATAAAAAGGTCACACCGCCTACGGCAACGGCTCCTGCCCTCATTCTGTAGGCCCCTTCTTTACCCGAATCCACTCCTAAAACGCTGACTACATCCATGGCATCGCCTGCCTCCTGATACCATCCTAGAAGCTGTTGTCGTCCTATGATTTTTACCCGTCTTGAACCGCCTGACAAGCTGGCCCTATGCCCTTGAATCTCTTTTTGATTAGGGATAGTGTTAGAGGCCACTATGAACCGAAAAACGTTCCGGCTCCTTAATATCTTCGCTGCGGACGGTAGCCAATCCTCGCTCTGATTCTTTAAGTAGTCGGGCACTTTTATATCAAGCCAAGTTTCGTGATACTGCTTTAACTCCGGCGGCGGCTTAAAGCCCAGTGGATGCTCTGAACCTAGGTGGAAATAGAGTTCTTCATTAAGCTCATCAACTGCCTCTAGGTCATACCCCATTATTGGGATTGCTACGCTTTCACTGCTACCAATATGCGGGCAACTACCGTTGATTTCCACCATGTCTGCTCCGCCTTCCAAAAAGCTATGCGCCAAGCGGACAGCTTGCTGGATAGAGGTACCGTGCTCAGGCGAATGGGTTGGTGACACGCTAACAATGAGAGGCTTGTTTTTATCATGGGCAATGGACAGCAGCTTTGGCAGCAGCTTTAGACCTCTTTGTTCGCCGACATTTGGTAGCCCCATAAAGTTATACATCTCTTTGGTTTGGGAATCGTAATGCCAAATGCCCTTGCCGGCTTGCTCGGGAATAGTGATGGAGCCCCAAGTTATAGCCCCTATACCGCTATCGGCTAAATCTGTCACTTCGCGGATAATATTTTCTTCGCTAGTGCCGTTGACCGAGCCTGCCGCGTTTATCAGCGGTGATTGCAGTTCGTAACCGGCCAATTGCCAGCTTGCTTCGCTCATATAACCTCGCCGCGGCTTGTGACCACTTGCGGCGCCCGACCGACGACTTTACCGTCAGCTATTATGGTTTTGCCCAGCTTCTGCATTTCGACCACTTTGCCGACGGCCCAACAGCCCATATAAACCGAACGTCCAGTCCCCGAAGCGACCTCGTAGTCTTCGTCAATCAAGTAAAGCTCGTCAGTGACTTTAATGTATGTCTTTGGAGATATTTTTACGCCCATCAGCCGGGCGGGAATAGTAGAATAAGCATCAATGATGATTTCCTCTGTTAGGTCCTTATTGACCCGCACTTGATTAAGAAGAAGGCCCAGGGTTTCTTGGACTCCGGGCACACCATTGCAAGTCGGGGGACCGCCCTCTTCCTGGACACCGTGTGGATTTAACAGTTCAGCTTCGTATTTTTTAGCAAATGGGTGCGGCGCATGGTCGGTTTCAATGACGTCAATCTTGCCTTTGGTTAGCTGATCCATTAGCTTTTCGGCATCTACCTGCGGGGCTAACTTCGGCATCATTCGGGCATTTGAACCTTCGCTCACTACACTGTGCGAAGTTTTTAGAAGATGGTGCATGCATACGCCATTTGTCACCGGCAATTCGCCACGCACACGGGCCCGATAGGCTCGGTCCACCTGCCTGGGGTCATTCATATGGCAGATATGTAGATTATGGTCGTATTTTTTAGCCACCAGCCAGATTACCTCATCGATATCGGTTTCCCCCAGATGAACCATAATCGGCTTATCGGTTACCCGGTGCCACTCGGCTATCCAGGGCTCGTAGTCGGCCACTCGCAGCTTCTCGCTGGTTTCGTGACCGGTAGTGAAGCCAAGATAGAGCTTCATCCCCACCGACATACGAGCCATCATTTCCAGCTGACCCACATTCTCTTTCTGCCGATCAACACCCGCATAAAATCCCATAGCGTGGAAGGCTTGAGCAAAAGCGCCTTCGTGTTTAGTATATAAATCGGCCGCATTGACAGTTGGCCAGCCTGGGGTATTGGGCATATCGTTAGTCATTATTACGCCGCCTTTAATGGCTGCTAGCGTTCCGCTGTTAAAGTCCTCCGACGGATTGTTGCCGGGCCACCTGAAATGATCGTGGATATCGATAAAACCCGGATATTTCCGGATGTTAGGCGCTCGGTTCATTCTCGAAAGGGCCTATTCTAAAGACATATTCATAACCAGCTACGCGGGTCCAGACGGCATTTTTGACCTGCGGCCATATAACGATTCGGGGGTCGCTGTCATCTGGCAGCTCCGGTCCCCTGGGAAGAGGATGGAGTATTTTGGTATGTTGAGGTACGGCTCGGAGCACCTCTGGTGTAAGGGCACAGTTTTCATTGTAGAGCCTCTCAATCTTGTCAGTATCCCAGGGCTCCCCCGCCCTTAGATTTTCACCGATATACCTTTCCCTTTGGAGTCGACTTAACACTACGACGTCGGGCTCGAACTCCACTGCAGCTACCAAGCTCGGCACTTCATGGTACTGAGTGCCTTGCTCTTCAAGTTTACGTCGTATATCATCCTGAATTTCTAGCCCAGGTAAAGACGCGAATATCAGCTCGTTCCCAAATTTGGAAAACATAGTGGCATCTGCCCGATTGACTCTGCCATAGTAATTGTCGCCGGCTATGACCACTTTAAGGCCTTCTATAGCCCCGACTTCCCTACTGACCGTATAGATATCAGCCATAGCCTGGGTGGGATGATCGTCATAGCCATTTCCGGCATTGATAATTGGCGCCGCACTGACAGAGGCGGCGATTTTAGGAGTATCCGTCCCCCGGTCTCTAATGACTAAGCAGTCATAGTCTTGAGCGACGATGTTCATAACCATATCCCGCTTTGATTCGCCTTTAGCCAAGGAGGAAGACTGGGCGGTATCGCGGTTACGGACATGCATCCCCAACCAATGAGCCGCTTGGGTATGGGAATCTGCCGTCCTCAGTGATGGCTCCAGCATTGCCACATAGACGGAAAGGCCCCCTACTTTTCTAATGGCTAGAAGTTGTTGTGATTCTCGTAATGCTTGCCCCTCGGTAGACCTCAGCTCTTCGGCTCTGGCAATAGTGTCAGTGACTAGCTTTGGATGCAGCTCATCTGTAGATAGGATATTACGGACACCGTTCATTTATATCTAATATAGACTTGCACTCAAAAAGTGCAAGCAATAGGGTTTTCTTAAAATGCGCTAGAGGCCTATCGCGCCGATGACCAGCGCCATGGCCAGCAGGGTTACCAGTGTGCTGCCCAGATTAAGTAAAGTTAACTGCCGTGGGCGAAGCTCAAAAGCATCATGCATTACCATCCACGTGGCTGAAAAACCTAGCCACACCCAGAAAGCCGT
>JBBDZV010000037.1:24113-36320 GCA_040900005.1 Saccharimonadales bacterium (SeqCode) | reverse complement strand
AGCGGAAAGTCCGCCCTGGCTCGGCTTATAGCTGTCATTCTGATGGATGTGCCCCCCGAGAAGGTTGATTCTCATCCATACTTTATGCATTTAACGAAACCGGAGGATAAGCAGGAGATTCCGATAGATAAGATCAGGCAAACAATCAGGGCAACTCGGCTTAAGATGCCAGAAGGTAAGCATAGAGTCATTTTTATAGAACAAGCTGAAAGTTTAAGCACGGAAGCTCAGAATGCCCTTCTCAAAATTCTAGAGGAACCCCCCACGCAGACCACCTTTATCCTGACAGTACCCTCGGTAGACAAAGTATTGTCGACAATCACTTCTCGAGTCCGTAGTTTGACCGTACACCCCGTAAACCTGGAAATTTCTACGGGCCACTACAGGAAGCAGTATCCAGCCAATCAGGTGGAAACGGCTTGGCGGCTGAGCCAAGGCAGTGCCGGTTTACTGCAGGCCCTATTACTGCAGGACAGGGACCACCCGCTTAAAAGTGCGGTAGATGAGGCAAAAAAACTCCTAGGCCAGTCAACCTACGAAAGACTCCTGACATTTGAAAAAATCGGCAGCGACAGGGACCAAATACGCTTAGTCCTGGAAGCTCTTTCCTTGGTACTGACGGCTTTACACCGGGCCGCAGTGGACAAAGGCAATATGCCTCAAACTAAAACCTTATCTTCTGCCAGGCGTTTAGTGACTGATGCTTTGGGCGCCCTTGATTCAAATACATCGTCCAAACTCATAACCCTTAACCTTGTGCTGAAATTACCGGTATAACCTGCCCAGTAGTAGACTTTTGAGTCATCCGCCTGAAGGCGGATTGATAACCCCGGTATAACCTCAAAAGTTCACTACTGGGTCTGGTATAATTAACGTTAGTATGTACGCATTAGCGCTACTTGTAATCTTTGCTTACTTTGTCTACAGACACAGCCGTTCTTCGGAGCATGAAATGGTCGTGATTCCACGCCGTATCGGTGACAGGCTGACAAAATTATGGGAAATTGCACATTACGGGATGCGCGAGAATCGTTTTTTGCGTGCTGAAAAAGCTCTACTTACCATTTTAAAAATCGACGAAAAAAACGCTGCCGCCTATAACCGCCTGGGAATTCTTTATGCCAAACAGCGTGAATATAAAGATGCCATCGATTGTTTTGAAATTGCCAGTAGCATAGAACCAAGTGCCTCTAGTCTGCATAACCTCGGCCTTATTTATTACGAGACTGAGAATTACCAAAAAGCCGCTACGGCGTTTGAACAGGCTCTAAAACTGGAAGATACGCTTGCGGCCAGGCACATTGCCTACGCCAAAGTCCAGGAAAAGCTTGGTAACGACAAGTTGATGATTCACGAACTTGAAAAAGCTACGGAGCTAGAGCCCAACCCGGAGTCATTCACATTACTGGCTAAGGCTTATGAATCCCGCGGGATGGCAGAAGAAGCTCTGGAAGTCCAAAAACGACTGGACAAACTGGCCTTGCCCGCCGGACGGCCTAGACGGATTTTACGCCCCCGCCGGGTTGTCATTTAATCCCGATTGCTTTTTGACCCCTGTTTTGGTAAACTTTCCCTGGTCTTGAATACATAATTTTGTGAAAATACGCATCGTGAGCAGATTTTCACAAAATTGAGAGGAACAGCATAGCGACAAGTCGATGCTTTTGGCATAATGGCAAAACAAGATAGGTGCGCAAGCTGTGACGAGCCGACGTAGCTCAGTGGCTAGAGCGGCTGTTTTGTAAACAGCGGGTCGTGGGTTCGAATCCCTCCGTCGGCTCCATTCTCGACATCGAGTACGCTTGCGAGGGTATTTGATGTGAGGGTGAAAGAGGTGGGTGTTACAATTACTTCGACGCCCCAGGCGTCGAAATGCAGGGTTAGTGAAGCGGTCAAACACGGCAGACTGTAAATCTGTTGGCATTCGCCTTCGTAGGTTCGAATCCTACACCCTGCACCAAACTAAGAATCCGGCCATAGGTCGGGTTTTTAGTTTGGCAGAGCATAGGCATGAGAACCGTACGGCGTAGCCGAGGTTCGTTGGAGTGAGGGCACGCGCAGGAGCTTGCTCCGAGCATGCCGGAGCGGATAAAGGACGGAGTCCGCTATCCTACACCCTGCACCATCCTCCGTCGCTTGGTCTTCCATGACCGAGCTATGGAGGATTTTGTCTGGTGAAGTGTTTTGGTCTATGAAGGCAGTCCGCGAAGCGGACACCTTCGTAGATACGGTGGAGCGAGGACACGCGCAGGAGCTCGATCCGAGCATGCCACAGCGGAAAAGGACGAAGTCCGCTATCCTACACCCTGCACCAAACTGGACACCTAAATATAGTAATCGTTTCCCACGACCGACTACTTTTAACTTCTCTTAGGGATCTGTAAAAGAGTTAAAATTTCGAGATACCCCAGTAAATGTTCGAACTGTCAAAAACAAGAGGTTCTTCTCTTTACTTCTTAATTCGTTCTCAAACCAACTACAAGCTATATGATGGCTGGATAGCGCAAAAGCCGATCGTGTTCCATGACCGACCTTGAAAGTTAGACCTAATAGTTATTTTCTAAACCTAACTGTTTAATGAAGAATGCGAGTACCCTAGCCTGATCACGGTAAAAACGACTCATTGTGATTGAACCCATATGCCCAGCAGAGCTTTCTGTATAAAGCAATATTGGGTTATTGCTATTTACGCCTTGGAGCAAAGCAGTCATTTTCCGCGCATGCATGGGGTCTACCCTAGTATCGTTATCAGCCGTAGTAAAGAGGAATGCTGGGTACTCTACGTCCTTTTTGACATTGTGATAAGGACTAAATTTAAGAATGTTGCTAAGATCTTCGGGCTTGGTTGGGTCACCATATTCGGCAATCCAGCGGCTAGCAATTAAAAGGTTAGGGAAGCGCACCATGTCTGCTAAAGGCACTCGCGAAACAATAGCTTTAAAAAGTTCTGGTCGTTGAACTCCGACAACACTAACTAGCAACCCGCCATTACTGGCTCCCAGAATGCCTAGGTGTTTATTACTAGTATATTTTTTAGAAATTAGATGCTCAGCTGCAGCAGTAAAGTCATCATAGCTTTTTTGTTTATTTTTCTTAATTCCACCAGTATGCCAAGTCTTGCCAAGTTCACCGCCTCCGCGAATGTTGGCAGAAGCATATATCCCACCTTTTTCTAACCATGGCACAAAAGCGCGAAGAAAATGTGGCGTAACAGACGATTCGAATCCGCCATATCCATAGAGGATAGTTGGGTTCTTGCTATTAAGTTTCAAGCTTTTGTGATGAACGATGAACATTGGAACTTTTGTACCATCTTTGGATTTAAACCACTTTTGCTTAACCAGATAATTGGATTCATTCAATAAGGACCCCATACGGTCAAATTCAGTTATTTTACGGTGTGTTGGGCTGTAGTGACAGGTCACACCAGGTGTTGTAAATGAGGCAAACTCGTAGAAAAATTCATCCTCTTCTCGTCTCGCTCCAATTCTTAGAAGCGATGCATGATCCGGCATAGGCAACTTGCCGGTTTCTTTACCCTTCAAATCAAAGCTTACCGCTTTTTCTCCAGCGTCTATAAGATAAACTGCTAGGATTTGATCCTTAGTTATTTGGTACCACTCCAGTTTATGTTTTCTTTCAGGAATAAAATTTTCCCATTGATTCGGATTAGTCGGCAGCTTATATTGGTCGGCACTTAGGATGCGACTGTTGGACGCTTTGTAATTTGTGCACAGGAATGCTCGCTTATCCGTGAATGCAAGCCCAAACTGAGCATCGTAACCGACTAACAAGTCAGTTACTTTCTGCAACCTAGTGTCATATAAGTACAAATCGTTACGTTCCCAGTTCTGGCTAACTGAAATTACAAGGAACCTACCATCGACTGATAGCTCAAGTCTCAACATGTCCTCTTTAGGACGTCCTTTACCAAAGACCTCGTTGTCAGAGCTTGGGACTGAACTCAGTTGATGATAGTAAGCCTTTTGATGGTATCGTTCTTCTCCCTTAGGCACGGAACCAGGCACCGGATGTTTTGTGTAGTAGAAGCCGGTTTCATCGGGCATCCAAGCAACTGAAGTCCATGAAGCGTTTTCAGCCACTGTTTCTAAATCCTTACCTGTACGGACGTTAAGTACTTTCAAGACTGATAGTTCATCGCCACCGTGTGATGTTCCGTAAGCTAGATATTGGCCACTCCTAGAAGGGAACCAGTAATCTAAGCTAACAATGTGACCAGAAGCTTGACTAAGTTTATTAGGGTTCACCAAAACATTTTTTTTGCCCCTTAAACCATTTCGTACATAAAGCACACCTTGTTCTTCTTCTGGCTGACGCTCCCACCAAAAGTATGAGCCATTATAGGGCTCTGGGGCTTTTGTACTAGGAAACTTATAGCTTCGCATTAACTGCTTCTCTAGTTGAGTCCGTAAACTTTTTGGAATAACTTGATCAGTCAATTTATTTTGGGCTTCTACCCATTTTTTAACCTTAGATTTTTGACCGTCTTCCAGCCACCGATAGTTATCGTTAATTCGATGACCGAGGATAGTCTCCACCAGCAACTTAGAAAAAGTAATTGGGTATTTCATCTACTGATAATAACAGGAGCAGGGATAGCTATTTGATAAACTCCAGCTTGCCGCCTTTAAGGCTCAGCTTATTATAAATAATTTTAATTAATCTAGTGGTAAAGTTATTTAGCAGTATGGCTCTGCCTTTACCAATCACACTGCACCACGTCGCAACAAACTATAGAGCTCTGGCCACCAAAAAGAAGCTAGGGCTCTTTTTAAGCGGCGAGTAAGCTCAGCGTTGTCGCTCCTTTTCCGTTTGTCTTGCGCTCAAGGCAAACGGGTAGATCGTAAATCTCCCTCCCTTCACACCATTATGGTCATGCTTGCTTTCTGCTAGCACTAATTCATACTTGAGCGAGGAGAAGTAAATGATTGAGGCATACCCGAGCAAAGGATCGCACAACAGGACACGAGATCATGAAAAAGAAACTGATTGTGCGTTTAGAGAAGTTGAGTTACCGCTTGAAACATCGAGAGCGCTAGCTAGCCATGCTCATGATATTGGCTCAACGCCACTAGAAGTCGGAAATCGACTATTCGCTCGGTGGGCGCAAAGAAACGCTGAACAACTATCGGCTTTAGAAAATGTCGACGAAGGACACGCTTGGGGTGAATGGAGGCTCCCTAGAGATACAGACTCTGGCGGCACAGGACAGGGAGAGACTCCCGAGACAATTCATCAAACACTTATCTTCACCTATGATAGTTTACTTGGGATTGTAAGTTATGCTGTTGCAAATCAGATGCCTCCCGCTAAAGTAACCTCTGATATTATCGTAGAAGAACTCCAAGAAGTGTCGTCCACGCTTCGATAACTGCACCACCCCTGTTATACTTATTCGAGATGGAAGAGCAGATAAAGCAACTTATTGAGAAGGCCGTTTCTATCCTTGTTACTTCGCATATCTCGCCGGACCCGGATGCCGTAAGTTCCGCCCTGCTGATAGGGGAAACTCTAAAGCTTAATTATCCCGATAAGAAGGTACAGGTTGTTTTGGAAGAAAAGCTCGACAGGGACTTAGACTTTCTGGCAGGTTTTAATGAAGTAGACTTCTCTAACCTAGCCGCAGCGGTCCAGAAGTTTAAGCCAGACCTTTTCATAATTACGGACGCTAACACTTATAAACGGGTATCAAGGCTAAACTCTGAAGACCTGAAGAAATATATTGAATCTAACAAGGTTAAAACGGCAATAATTGACCATCACGAGCCGCACGACAAAGAACAGACGGATGTCTTTATCAACAACGGCAACCCGGCGGCCGTACAGGATGTCTATGAAACTTTTTTTAAAGAGCTCGGGTTTAAAAAACCCGAAGGCTACGTTGATATGACTTTGCTAGGAATCATCAGTGACAGTCTGCGCTTCAAATACAAAAATGCTCGTCATCGGGAGACGTTTGCAATAGTCAGCGATTTGATAGACGCGGGAGGCGATATTGAGGCCCTTGAAGCGAAGCTAGCGTCTTACACAAAGGACCAGCTAGAGGTTTTTGCGCATTTGGCGCTGAATTTTAGATCTGCGAATGACTATAACTACACCTTCGTGTCCGACGAGTTTGCCAAAAAATGGCAGACTGCGGGTAAATCACCGCCGGACTTTAAATCCGGCTGTGAGATATTTGTAAATCAATACATAAGGGACGTGGCTCCTAACACTTGGGGATTTGTGGTATATCAGGACATGCAGTCGGTCGAAAGATCTTACGCAGTCTCACTACGCTCGAGAGCCGGTTCCAAGGATGTGTCCCTGATCGGCAAAGAGCTTGGCGGTGGAGGGCACAAACCGGCTGCTGGAGCCAGATTCCAGGCAAATTCGGTAGAAGATGCCGTCGCTAAAGTCAAGGAAGCCATCACAGAATCAGTAAGTTAAATTGGTCTTACTTTTCTAATTCCTGGAGCCGAGAACGGGAATCGAACCCGTGACCTCATCATTACCATTGATGTGCTCTACCAACTGAGCTATCTCGGCAATTTGCCTTACGAGTATATCTCGTAGCTTGGTGTTGCCAAAGTATATTGTAACAACTCCATATTCGTTCTTTTTTCGATAATTTCCAATCGAACCCGATTTTGTAACTATGGGCTTATAGAACTGCGTCGGAGCAACTTCTAAAGTGTTCAGCCAATATAGTAGGGCGGTATTCGGATTTGTATCAGAAAATATTTGCAATCCAAACTTTAGTAGGCTCTTATCAACCCCGCAGAGTAAAACAAGAAACGACACAAAAGCTTTAACTATCCCTGGGTCGGTGTTACCCAACCGCACAGAATTTTTGTTTGATTTAGTGCCTTCGCCCCAATATAGACCAATGCCAAGACCATACAATATCAATTCGTCTGACGTGACTGGTGCTTTAATGTTGAATGGATCTCCCTTTGGATTACTTCTGAGATAAACAGCTTGGCTAATTGACCGTCGCTCAACTTTGTATTCACTCATCCAGTAGGACACCTTGTGGACTGAGCAACCCAGTTTCTTTGAAATCTGCATCATGGACAGATTCTTTTCAAGATATAATTCTCTGAGTATTTCCTTAGTTATGATTGGGTATAGCATACGCTCTACTTGTACTAACTATACCACGACGAAGTTCAGAGTAAGCATTGTATATATATCTGTTATTTGGTAGTATTTCTTGGATATGTCAAAAAAAGGCGATAAGCGCAAAATTATTGGCCTAATTTGCGAGGCCTGCGGGCAACGCCACTATTACAGTACTAAAAATACAATGAATACACCTGAAAAGGTTGAGCTTAAGAAATACTGTCCTACCAAACGTGTACTGGCTAAACAGGCTGAAACCAAAAAGAACTTAGGCCGCAACGAAGTCAAGCCAAGACGCTAGCTTAAGCCGTGGCTGCAGCTTCCGCACTTCGTCATAACACAAATTACCTCCAGCTTACACACGTCTTTACGCTTGACCCCATTGTTTATCCTCAAACAATGGGTTCCCCAAACTACATAAGGTATAATTTCTTGAGTAAAACTGTTTGTTTTTCTAATCCAGTTTTTCAAACCAAGCATTTTCGGCTGTTTGGAAAACTGAAAGGATAAGCATAGCGCTAAGCTGAAGCTTTTGGTCTATACAAAACGAAGCAAGCGCGCAAGCTTTGACGCAGGGGCATAGTACAACGGTTAGTATAAGGGTCTCCAAAACCCGTCTTTTATTTGTAGGGGAGTAGCTCAGTTGGTAGAGCATCGGTCTCCAAAACCGAGGGTCGCAGGTTCAAGTCCTGTCTCCCCTGCCAAATAAAAGGTGGTTCGATAACAGGTGAGGGAGCGGAGGAATTTATTCCGAGCACCCGAGCGGATATACACAGTATTTTACGTGCCCCAGCCATATAGGTCGCAAGCCGCATCATCTTATTGTCATGTTGTCTAAGTATTTCTATGACTCTACGGCTTTTCACCACTTTTTGACAATTTTATCAGCGACTCGAGATTTTCTTCAGCATAAGATTGAGCTATTGAAAGTTCATCGCTCGCCGTAGCCATCACCATTCCAGGTAAAAGAGCAAACTTCCGGGCGAATTCGACTCTTCTATAATATCTAGCTACCACTTCTTCGGGAATGGGAGATTCTTCTTTACTCATCACCGATATTTATAATCTTGTAAACGTGCAATGTCAATTATCTACAAAAAACGAATTCTTAGAGGAAATTTGAGCGTCGTGTTTGGTCTGCCAAATAAAAGACAACCTAAAGCGCGTTTGATTTTAGGGTGCATAATCACTTTAAGTTAATCTGGTCCAGTGGTAGTATTTATTAAATGAGTAAGGTTGTTTTAGCTAAGCCAATATTGCTGTGTCTCTACGGATACCCGGGGTCCGGTAAGTCTTTTGTAGCCCGCAGCCTTACAACCTCCCTGGAGATGGCGCACGTCAGCGCTGATCGAATCAGAAGCGAATTATTCCAGAATCCGCGCTACGACGCGCAGGAAAATGCCATAGTAGCCCATCTTATGAACTATATGACCGAAGAGTTTCTGAATGCCGGCGTAAGCGTTGTTTATGATACGAATGCTCTACGATTGTCCCAACGCCGGGCTCTTCGAGAACTAGCTAGTAAGCACCATGCTGATTACCTGCTTATCTGGCTGCAGATAGATATAGAGAGCGCATACGCTCGCACCCAGGCTAGGGATAGACGGACGGCCGACGATAAACACGCCGAACCGCAGACTCAGCTGACCTTTGATAAACAGGTTTCAGCTATGCAAAACCCTAAAGACGAAGAATACTTAGTCATAAGCGGTAAACACGCCTTCATTACCCAAAAAAGCGCAATTATCAACCGGCTATGGCAAAAAAACCTTATTAGCAGTGACGCGCTGCAGCATAACGTCGCTAAGCCCGAACTTATTAATCTAGTACCTTACCCACAGACCACCCATGAGGATTTAAGCCGGCGTAATATCTCCGTCTCTTAATATGAGCCTATCCTGCTCCCTCCATTCAGCTTCAACCCTTAACTGCGGGCCGCATCAGCTATACCGCTCGTCATCGTACCCAACGGGTGCGCTTTCTCGCCTGATAACTGTTTCGAACCCGCAGTTATGACCCTCACATTACGAACACAGGAAACTGGATAGGCTCTTTATGACTCAAAAAACTGTATATGTTGAGGGGCTAGGGGAGTTGGTATTGGCAAAACGAAAAGGGGTCAGACGGCTCAAGCTGAGCATCAAGCCTAACGGACAAATTCGAGTCAGTCTGCCGGCGTGGGTGCCTTATGCGGCCGCCCTCTCTTTCGCTAAAAGCCAAGCGGACTGGATTAGCAAACACCGCATTCATAGCCAACTACGGAGTCTACAGCCGGGTGACCAAATCGGGCCTAGCCATAGGCTAGTCTTTGATTATGACCCGGCGACTACCACTGTGTCCTCAAGAATTACATCCTCTACGGTTAGGATTTCTAGCGGCTTGTTGTTCAACCACCCGAAGGTTCAGCAAAAAGCCACAGCTGCCGCTGAAAAAGTCTTAAAAAATCAGGCCAGCCGAATACTGCCCGCGCGTCTAGATCAATTCTCCAAGCATCACGGCCTGCCTTACAAATCTGTCAAAGTCCGTAAATTAACGGCCCGATGGGGAAGCTGCTCCAGCGATAAGGTCATTACGCTCAGCTACTACTTGTTACAGTTGCCGTTACACCTTCAGGATTACGTGATGCTTCATGAACTGGTTCACACAAAGCACTTACACCATGGTCAAAATTTTTGGTCGGCTTTTGATTCAATTTTGCCTAACGCAAAAAAAATCAGAAAAGAAATAAGACAACACAAGCCCCGCATTGAGCCGGTTAGCAATCCGTTGTGACATAATATATATCAGTTATGCTTTCACAAGATCCTTTGCCCCAAACAGCCGATGGCGCTATTGCTCAACAAGACCACGAGAGGTTTTTGGCGCTTATAAACAATATGGTCGATGGTTTTGTGGCCGTTGATAAGAATGAGGTCATTGTTCTAAGTAACGGCGTAGCTTTAGGGCTTTTAGACACCAACAACCTGAACGGTCAGCGATTGAGCGATGCCCTACAACTGATAGATGACAAAGGCAGTGGCGTTGATATCTACGGCCTAATAACCCAACACCCAACTGGCATAGTCAGTCGCGATTGGCGATTGAAATACAAGGACGGAAATATAGTTAATCTTTATGTGAGTATCTCTCCGGTTCGTGGTCGTTTTGGCAATGAAGGCCAGGGTGGGTTTGTCCTTTTATTCCGCGACATAACCCGCGAAAAACTAGTAGAGAATGAAAGGGATGAGTTTATCAGCGTAGCTAGCCATGAGCTGCGCACGCCGGTAGCTATCGCCGAAGGCAGTATCGGCAATGCTCTACTGCTTGTGCAAAAAAGTGACGGCAGCCCTACTGTCGTTGAAGCGCTGGAAACTGCCCATAAGCAGGTTATTTTTCTTAGCAATCTGATAAATGATTTGGCTATGCTTTCTAGAGCTGACCAAGGCAACGCGGCCCTGTCTATAGAACCCTTTAATGTAGCTGGCCTAGTTGACTCACTCTTGCATGATTATCAGACCCAAGCTAGACAAAAGGGGTTGAAGCTTGAAGTTAAAGCTGCCGACGACCTTCACACCCTGTCGTCTAACCAATTGTATGTCCGCGAGATACTACAGAATTTTATTACCAACGCCTTAAAATATACCGAGGAAGGTACTATAACCGTCACAGCGACCGCCCGACCCAATGGAACCGAGTTTAGCGTCAGCGACACCGGTATAGGCATTAGCAAGCCTGAACAGCAACGGCTTTTTAGCAAATTTTTCAGAAGTGAGGATTGGCGGGTCCGCAAAGCCAGTGGGACTGGACTTGGCTTATATGTATCGGGCAAACTAGCCAAGTTGATAGGGGCGGCCATAAATCTTAACAGTGATTTAAATAAGGGAAGTACCTTCCATATATTCGTGCCGCACCTACGTCCGAACAAGTCCGCTAGAGCCGGCATCTCTGATGCCAAAACAAGTCTTGGCAAGATCAGTTGAATAGGTTACTATTGACAGTGATGAGCCTACTTTCATAGTAGGCTTTTATAGTGGTAAGAGGAAAAGCATGACAGCCCAGCCTGCCCCTGGCAGCAGAAAACGGATTAGAAAGAGTGCCCCTACCGTCAGAGAAAGGGTAGAAGCCGCTCGAATGAAAGCCGAACAGCCCAAGAAACGGCCGTTGCGAGAAGCTACGCGGCCATTAAGGCGAATTCGACGACCGCAAAACCGCTTTACAAAAGGGTTGGCGGCTGCTCTTCGACCGATAGGTAGAGTGCTAAGGCTCATTGTGCCAAGCTACTTCGCTAATGCTTGGCGCGAAGTCCGACAGGTCAGCTGGCCCAATCGGCGCGAGACCTGGCGCCTAACCTTCGCTGTTTTCATCTTTGCCGTAATCTTCGGCAGTCTGGTCTACGGTGTTGATAAGGTGCTGGGTGAACTGTTCCAGCGATTAATTTTACGATAACTTAAGGAAATAATGTGAATAAACGGTATGACTCTACAAGACAATGGTATGCAATCCATACATACAGTGGCTACGAAGAGAAAGTAGCCGAAAGTATCCGGCAGCGGGCCGAATCATTAGACATGGGCGATAAGATATTCCAAGTGCTTGTACCTAAAGAAAAGATGATTGAGATTAAAAACGGCAAGCGTAAAGTAGTGGAAAAGCGGATTTTCCAGGGTTACGTGCTGGTAGAAATGAAATTGTCGGAGGACGCCTGGTACATCGTCAGAAACACCCCTAACGTCACCGGCTTTGTAGGAACAGGTACTGATCCTACGCCAGTGGAAGCTGACGAAATTGCCAAAATACTTAAGCGAATGGGCCGTGAGGAACCCAAGCATAAGTTTGATTACCGAGTCGGGGAAGTCGTTAACATTATAGACGGGCCTTTCAAGGGCTTTGATGGCGCTATTAACGAAATTGACGCTCAAAAAGGTAAACTTAAAGTCTTGGTCAATATGTTTGGCCGCGAAACCCCGGTGGAGCTCGACGGGCTTCAGGTGAATAGAGTTTAGGAGATATTGAAATGGCCAAAGAAGTAAAAGCAACACTAAAACTGAAGATACGGGCCGGCCAGGCCTCTGCGGCACCGCCGGTTGGTTCGACACTCGGCCA
>JBBDZV010000037.1:9727-24013 GCA_040900005.1 Saccharimonadales bacterium (SeqCode) | reverse complement strand
AGATACGGGCCGGCCAGGCCTCTGCGGCACCGCCGGTTGGTTCGACACTCGGCCAATACGGAGTTAACATGATGGACTTCATCAATCCTTTCAATGAACAGACAAAGGACCGGATGGGCCAGAGTGTGACTGTCCATATAACCATCTACGATGACCGTTCAATGACCTGGCGAGTAGTCGGTACACCTACAGACGAACTTATCCTAGCGGCGCTGAAGGTAGATAAAGGCTCTGGAGAGCCTAATAAAGCAAAACTGGACAAGAAGCTCTCAGTATCCCAGGTTAGCGAAATTGCCGAAGCCAAAGCAGCGGACATGAACACCGATGACGTAGAGGCTATTAAGAAGATGGTAGCCGGAACCGCCCGCAGCATGGGAATAGAGATAGAAAAATAAGTAAATAGTTGTGGGAGGCTAAGTATGCCGTTGGTACCACAAAGGAGTAGATATGGCAGAAGCCAAGAAAAGTAAAGAAAAACAACTAAAAGAAGCTGAGCTGATTGCAGAGGCTGCACCCCTAGCTGTCGAAGGTGAGGCTGCGCCTGTTGCTAAAGCCGGTAAGAAAAGTGCCAAAGCCCTCAAAGAAGGTGAAGCTAAGCAGGCTAAGCAGGAGCGTAAACATACAAAGACCGAGGCAGAAGCCAACCCCAAGGAGATCAAAAAACCTACTCGCACAAAGGCTGAACGGGCTGGCAAAAAGTACCGTGAAGCCGTTAAGCAAGTAGAAGTCGGTAAAGAGTACGAGCTAAAAGAGGCCTTGAGCCTGGCCGTTAAAACCAGCACCACTAAGTTCGACAGCACCGTAGAGCTCCACATAAATCTAGGAGTCGACCCCCGCCAGGCCGATCAGAATATCCGAGGTATAGTTGTTTTGCCATCCGGTACAGGCAAGACAGCCCGTATAGCCGTCCTGGCTGAGGGCGACGACGCCGCCAAAGCTAAAACGGCAGGGGCTGATATAGCCGGTGTTGACGAGGTATTGGCGCTTTTAGATAAGGAAGACATCCATTTTGATGTTTTGATTTCCACACCAGCCCTTATGGCCAAGCTTGGTAAATACGCTCGGCTTTTAGGGCCTAAAGGCCTGATGCCCAATCCGAAGAGTGGAACGGTGACTAACGATATTGCCACAGCAATTAAGGACGCTAAGGCGGGCCGCGTAGAATACCGCGTCGACCAGGCAGGTATAGTTCACTTGAGCGTCGGCAAAGTTAGTTTTGGCCCAGATAAACTGCTTCTTAATGCCGAGGCCGTCTTGTTGGCCATCAGGGCGGCAAAGCCGGCTAGCTTGAAAGGCGTTTACATCAAGTCTACGTTTGTGACCACCTCTATGGGTCCAAGTGTTAAAATCGCTTCTGCCCGATAAGGCTTACGCTTGCGAGCCACCCGCAATACCGATAGACTTGGAATAGACAAAAAGAGGAGCAATCGCCAGAAATGGGGGTATTTAGTAACACACAAATCGCAAAAGCTGTAGACGCAGGCCATATCGTCTGCACGCCCTTTCAGCCAAAGCATATATCGCACGCTAGCCTGGATGTAACCCTAGGCCACTACTACTACCGAACCGAACGATCCAAAGATCACCCGCTTTACAACCCATTTGACGAACAAGACGTCCACCGTTACTTTGAAGGTGCATTGACGGCCCAGCCACATAAAAAGTGGTGTGATGAAAACGGCGTTAAACCACTCAATGGCATTCCACCCAACCACCCGGTAATACCTATCCGTCCAGGAGAAAGGATTCTGGCTCACACCCACGAATTTTTTGGTATCAAGCCGCCAGGTGCTTGCGAGGTAAAATCCCGCTCCAGTTGGGGGCGTAACGGTGTGGCCGTATGTTTTGATGCCGGTTGGATTGACCCGGGATATATTAATAGGTTGACCCTGGAAATATACAATCTTAATCAAAATGAGTTAATGCTTCTACCGGTAGGTGAAAGAATAGCCCAGATAGTATTTCACGAGACCGGTGAGGTAAAAGGTACCTACGGGGAAGGCCGTGACAAGGGCTTTTCCGGTAAGTATCAGACAGGCACTGACTTAAACAAACTAATTGCACAGTGGCGACCGGAAATGATGTTGCCGCAGGCCTACAAAGACCGGCGGCAAATGCCAAAGTCAATTAAAGGGTTAAGGGGCTTATAGGGGATGGGAAGCACCAAATTCAAGGTAAACGACATATGCACGACCACCCTGGCACTTTTATAGTCCTAGAAGGGGCCGACGGGGCGGGCAAAGGTACCCAGTTCAGGTTGCTAGAGGCAAGGCTGAAAGCCATAGGCTATGAGGTCGAAGTATTTGATTTTCCACGCTATGACCAACCCTCCAGTCATTTTGTAAAAAATTTTTTAAACGGAGAGTATGGTGCGGCTAAAGACATCAGTCCTTATACTGCCTCACTATTCTTCGCACTGGATAGATTTGAAGCAGGTCCCGATATCAAAAAGGCCTTAAATGAGGGGAAAATAGTACTTTCTAATCGATATGTGGGTTCCAATATGGCACACATGGGCTCAAGGTTCACCGACCATACCGAGCGACGAGGTTTCTTCGTGTGGGAGGATAATCTGGAATACGAGCTTCTACAAATTCCCAGACCGTCCCTTAATGTACTTTTAAAGGTTCCGGCTGAAATTTCTTTTGAACTAATAAAGAAAAAGGAACCGAGGAGCTACACAGACAAAACGCATGATGAGCTAGAGAAAGATATAGACCATCTGCAGGCGTCAATCGAAACCTATAATTTGCTGTGTGACCTATTCCCTAAAGACTTCATACCAATTGATTGCGTACAGAACGGGCAACTTTTGAGCATACCCGAAATAAGTGACCTTATATGGGCGGCTGTTAGGCCGTTATTACCGGCTCACAAGCCTAATCCGGCCAGAAGCCTCACTCTAAAATTAAAAGATTCGCACAGGGGCTCAATGACCAAAGAAACCCAAGACACTACTATTGCGTCCGACACCCTTGTCTACGCCACAGATAACTTGAGCCTACTGGCCTTGAACGTGGCGGCAGCTGCTGGTGCAGATATTAAAAGGACAAAGCCTTCAGCGGAGGCCGAAGGAAAATATTATGAGCTGAGCGAGCTGCCAAAAGGCTTAAAAAAAGTTTTTGGCGATACTTCTCTACGCTGGCTGAAGATAAATAAACAATTAAAAAAAGACCTAAAGCACTATCTGCACACAAAAAGGACTAGTAAAAACAATTCTAATCGGTCGGAAGAGGCCGATGAGGCTACAAAACTCATAACTCCACTGGCACTTCTAACACCGGCTAAGGTCTTGGTTCCCAGAAATCAGATTAAAGTTGTAGTGGAGGAGCTTTCGGCCTCGAGCCTCAGTGAAGTTAAAAAGTTGGCTAAAGCCCTGCAATCAGCCGCCTCGGCCCAATGGCCAGACGCCTTCAAGCCTATGGACTACAACCCAAAACTACAGCCTCAGAAGGCCAACAATACCATAATGGAACTAGCCGAAAGGAGCCTTCCCCACAACTTGGCTGATACTGCAGAGAGCGTCAAGCTGCTCAAGAGCTGGCCCCGTAACGAATTCGAGATACTTTCAAGCAGTCTTTATCCATTTAGCAATCTGGGGCGTGATGATATACAGGCCGAAGTAGAAAATTGGGATTATCAGCAAAAATATCAAGCCCTGCAGGCTATCGCCACGAAGCCGGCTAACTTTAGGCACATTCGCTACCACTTGGACATCGTTTGCGATCTTAATACAATGGGCCAATTAAGGCAGAGCGAGTTGGCGGCTGACTCAGCTATCCAGCCTCCTACTCCCCGTTATGGTTACGAAGTACCTTCGATAATCGAAGACGCCGGGCTGGAGGACCTTTATATGGAGGCCTTTGATGAGAGTTTAAAGCTCTATAGTGCCTTTCAGCCAGAAGGCGAAGATAAAGCCGGGTATGCTTTGCTGAGTGGACATAAAACCCGCATACACTTTACAGTCGATGCCGCAACTTTGGCGATAGAATTTGCCAGACCGTCACCATCTCCCAATTACCGCAGCCTGCTTCAATCCATAAAAATAAAAGTGACAGAAGCCCATCCACTTTTATGGGAGTCATTGACTGCCTCCACAGCACTGCTTCCGTCTTCGACTGCTGTACTCAAGCCTACGAGACGGCGCCGACGTTCGAACCGAACACCTAAAAGCAAGCGTTAGCTAAGGTTGTCAAAGAGCTACCAAATGTGCTAATCTTATCTTTGTAACACCAAAGACAGTAGCCGGTCGCCACGGCGACCTTAATCTGCTACCGAGGTCAGAACAACAGAGTTTGATTCTTATGCAAGTCTTTGGTAAAAATTTGCCAAAGATTTTTTATTTACGGCAATAAAATTAAGGTCGACGGTAAGGAGAAAGGAGCATTATGGCTCTAAGCAAAGATAAGAAAACCGCAATAATAGCGGATGTTAGCCGCTTGCTGGCCGAATCGCGCTTAACGGTTATCGCTCGTTATCAAGGCACGCCTGTAAAGTCTATGCAGGAGCTACGCCGTCAGGCCAGCGAAGACGGCACCCAAGTGCGGGTCATAAAAAACCGGCTTTTCAAAAAGGCTCTGGCTGCAGATGAGCGATTCAAAGGCACAGACGGCACCGACTTTATCGGACAACTGCTGTATGCCTTTAATTCCCAGGACGAAGTCGCTCCGGCCCAAAGCTTGGCCAGGTTTGCCAAGACAGAATCGCAGATAGAATTTGTAGGCGCCCTAACCGCTGATGGCACCGTTTTAGCACCCCAGGACGTCAAATCCTTAGCTGCTCTACCTGGTAAAGATCAATTAAGAGCCCAGTTAGCGGGCACCATTGCTGCCCCGTTGAGTAGTTTCGTTAATGTCATGGCCGGTAATATACGGGGTGTATTAAATGTATTAACCGCTCGCGCAGAACAATTAAATTAAGTTAAAGGAGAAAAGTAAATGGCAGAAAAAGAAAATAGCGTAGAAGTACCCAAGGAGTTTGACAAGTTAGTGGCCGAGCTTGATAAAATGAGTGCTCTGGAGATTAGCAAGTTCGTAAAATTTCTAGAGGAATACTGGAACGTCTCAGCCGCTGCCCCGGCAGCTGTTGCAGCCGCTCCGGCCGGCGACGATGGAGAAGCAGTAGTAGCCGATGAAAAGAGCGAATTCGACGTCATTCTAAAAGACGCTGGTGCTCAAAAAGTAGCTGTTATTAAGGCGGTAAAAGAAGTAACAGGTCTAGGGCTGGGAGAAGCCAAAGCCATCGTTGATAGCGCGCCAAAGGCTGTCAAAGAAAAGGCTTCCAAAGAAGAGGCTGAAGAAGCCAAAAAGACCCTAGAAGCCGCCGGCGCAACCGTCGAACTGGCCTAAGAGCTATCTCATGACGGGCGAGTCAGCTTAACCGCTGTCTCCGACAGTTCATTTATCCACAATTAAGCTAGTTGACACTTTGACTTGGCTTCTAAACTGTGGTAGTTTTGGTTAAGAGTAGGCAAACAAATACCCTAAGATGAGGCTGGAGAGACTAAAAGCAAATGGCAGATATACCTGAAAAACAAATAAAGCGCTTACGTGCTTTGATTGCGGAGGCTGAAACTGCTTTGGCAGCCACGAAAGAGCTGCTAATAAGTTTGGTCGGAGACGACCCTGTTCTAGCTGATAGAGTTAAGGATCAGTCGCTTGGCAAAGTGATTGAGGGGGTTTTTGACGGCCAAAATATGGTGGGCAGCGATGGCAAGACCTACCCGGTACCAGCTAACTATGCCAGCAAGTCCAAATTAGTCCAAGGCGACATCTTAAAATTGACTATAGCCGATGACGGCGCGTTTATGTATAAGCAAATCGGGCCGATCCCTCGCCGGCAGGTGGTAGGTGTATTAAAGCAGAAAGACGGTCATTATTTTGTCGACGTCGATGGTAAGGAGTACCGAGTGCTCCTAGCCAGCGTTACCTACTTCAAGGCTAAATCCGGCGACCAGGTTAGTGTGAACATTCCAGAAGACACATCAGTGGATGCCGAGTGGGCCGCTTTAGAAGCAGCACTTTAGGGTAAATCACAACAACTTTCACCAGACAATGCCCGTATAATATATACGAAGATGGGGCAAGCTCTATATCGTAAATACCGTTCACGGTCGTTTGATGAGATCGTTGGACAGGAGCATATTACTAAAACGCTCCAAAATGCCATAAAAAATGGGCGGGTTAGCCACGCCTACCTCTTTACTGGTCCTAGAGGAGTTGGTAAGACTTCCGTGGCTAGGATTTTAGCCCATATGGTGAACGATTTACCCTACACAGATGAGTCTATCCACCTTGATATTATTGAAATTGATGCCGCCAGCAACCGCCGGATTGACGAAATTCGAGATCTGCGCGAAAAAGTACACATTGCACCTACTTCCGCAAAATACAAGGTATACATTATTGATGAAGTCCATATGCTGACCCGCGAAGCCTTCAACGCTCTATTAAAAACGCTGGAGGAGCCACCAGCTCACTGCATTTTTATTCTTGCTACAACAGAAGCCCACAAACTACCTGAAACGATAATCAGTCGCACCCAGAGATTTGAGTTCAAGCCCGTGGGCCCTGCCCAGACGGCCAAGCACTTAAAGTCAATTGCTAAAAAAGAAAAGATTATGGCACGCCCGGAAGCTCTGCAGCTGCTGGCTGAACACGGTGAGGGAAGTTTCAGGGACAGTATTGGATATTTAGATCAGCTAAGCTCTGTATCGCCTGTTGTTACAGAGGAAGAGGTCCGTAAAATATTAGGCCTACCACCAGGCCAGGCTATAAATGACTTAGCCAATCAGATAACTGAGGGGGACAACCAGGGAGCTCTAAAGGTTTTAGACGAACTGTGGGAAAACGGTGTTGCAGCTGCCGCCGCTTCTCAGCTTCTCGGGCGGTACCTTAGACAGCTGCTTTTAAAGAACCCGGAAGCTAACTGGATAATTCCGCTTTTAAGGCAGTTGATCTTAGTCCCAGCGTCCGTCCGTCCACGGGATCAGCTGGAAATCGCGGTGCTAGAAGCCTGTCAGTACAACCAGCCCTTAACCACAGAAAAGGTCAAAACCTCTGAGATGGCGGCAGTTCAGGTACTCGAACAAGTTAAGCAGTCAACGTCCGTTTCCCAACCGCCTACTAAACACCAAAAAATTACTGATTTTAGCCTCGTGTTTTGGCCGGAGGTGATGTCTGGGGTTAAGAAGGAGGCTCCTGGGCTTTATACTGCACTGCGTTTAGCTAAGCCGCGCCAGAACGGTGACAAATTGATACTTTGTTTTCAATTTTCTCTGCACGAAAGAAAGGTCAACCACGTGGGTCATAAGCAGCTGATAGGCCGCGTCCTAGAGGAAGTCAGCGGCTCCCGCTTGACTATTGAGTGCATCGTCGACAAGGAGCTGTTTGACGGACCGGAAGTAATGGCCTCCAAAGCTGCCGCGGTTAGCGATGGCGTACCTCCTCAAACCATTAGCAATATCTTCGGCAAAGCCGAGGTGCTAGAATCTTAAAAAGGGATATATTAGGGGTATAAATGGCTAAAACCGACACTCAGCCGCAGAACTTGGATGTTGAAGCTAGCTTGCTTGGCAGCCTTTTAATAGACAGTGACTCCTTTATAAAAATTGGCGACATGATTAGCGCCGAAGATTTTTTCGACGAGAGGCATAAGGCCATCTTTACAGGGATGAGAACGCTATTCGAAAAACGCAGCCCAGTAGATATTCTCACATTGAGCGAACAACTCAAGAACGCCCAGAAGCTAGATATTATTGGCGGAGCCAGTTATTTAACAGAGCTAACTAACACGGTACCCACTGCCTCCCACTTAGAGCAGTACGCCCAGATAGTAGCCGACAAAGCCATCCGCCGTCGCTTGATAAGCGCCTCGCAGGACATCGCCAGCATTGGTTTTGACGAAAAGAAGAGTCTATCGGAACTCATTGAAGAAGCTGAGTCAAGGTTATTTGAAGTCAGCCAGCGGCATGTGCGTCAAGATATAACCAGCCTAGAGTCCATCCTTGGGGACAGTTTTGATCGGCTTGATGACCTGCATCGTAATAAAGGTGGGCTACGGGGTATATCCACTGGCTTAAAAGATATGGACAAGATGCTCGCAGGGCTGCAGCGGTCAGATCTAGTGGTTATCGCTGCCCGACCTTCTATGGGTAAAACAGTTTTGATGCTAAATATTGCTTTGAATGTAGCAACAAAAGCTAAGCAAGGCTCCGTGCTGTTATTTTCTTTAGAAATGAGCAAGGAGCAGCTAGTCGATAGGCTGTTAGCCGCCCAAGCTGGTGTTGATGCCTGGAAACTGCGCACCGGTGAAGGACTGGACGATAAAGACTTTGAGAGAATAAGTGCCGGCATGGGTTCGCTGGCTGAAGCCCCGATATTTATCGATGACACATCTGGTATAACTGTCAGTGACCTACGCACCAAAGCTCGGAGACTGCACCACCAGCACCCTTTGGCGGCCATCGCCGTGGACTATCTTCAATTGATGAGCGGCGGCTCACGGTTTGCGACAGTAGCTAACCGTGTCCAGGAAATTTCCGAAATCAGCCGAAGCCTTAAGATCTTAGCCAGAGAATTAAATGTCCCGGTAATTGCACTGAGCCAGCTTAGCAGATCAGTAGAAAGTCGTAACCCTCCCATTCCACAGCTAGCAGACCTACGTGAGTCGGGGGCCATTGAGCAAGATGCCGACGTAGTGGCCTTCATCTACCGACCGCACTACTACGATGAAAACGCCGACCCCAACATAACAGAGATTTTGATTAAAAAACACCGGAATGGTCCAACGGGCAATATAGAGTTGTTTTTCGATAGAACTAAACAGCAGTTCCGTGATTTGGATACTCGGCACGAACAGCCCTTCGAATAGTCTTTGATATACTGGTGTTAATGCTAAACTTGCGAGCTAAAGGGTTGAAAAGACCGAGAATGAAGTCACTGGGCCTACTTGCAGTGATTGCAGGAGGTGTCTTTGGGTTGTTTATCTGGCAACTTGGGTCGCTTACGCCGGGCATGAGTCCGGCTGAAAAGGCCGCCGCCTTTACTTCGCAGTCGCCGCAAATCATTGCAGACAACTCTCTTTATGGCCCCTTTAAGCTGCTACAGTACGTCCTAAATCAGACCGGGCTGAGTCAGCCGTTTTCCTTGCGGTTAGCATCTGTGATATTTGCTCTTATGATTATTGCTAGTTTTTATACCATAGTAAAAGCCTGGTTCGGAAGAATTGTTGGCCTACTTAGTACATTACTGCTGGTTGGCACGCCGTTATTGCTAGTCTCTGCCCGACAGACAACCCCCGAAGTTATGTACCTAGCTCCTGTGATTTTGATGGCGGCCTACTATTGGCTGCTGCGTACCCAGAAGCATTATAAAATCGCCTGGGTACTGCTGATTGCCACAGCCGCTCTTTGTTTATATGTACCGGGCCTGGTTTGGTGGGTTCTAGCTGGGGTTATAACCGCTCGTCGGCGCCTTTTTTCAGCCTTCAAGAAAATGCCGCGCTCACTGACAATCGGAGCAGTAGTTTTGGCAATCGTCCTTGTAGCGCCGCTGATTTTAGCTATCTCGGAAAATCCCTCTATCTTGCGGGTTTTAGCTTTGCTGCCGGAAACTTTGCCGGAACCTTTAACAGCCATCAAGTCTATAGGTTGGATGTTCTTAGCGTTAGTATGGCAGGCGCCTTACCATTATCCGCTTATTATTGACCGACTGCCAACTTTCAATATGATTTTGATAGCCCTTAGCATTTTCGGGATGTACGCGATGTGGACGAACGCTCGCAATAAAACTTACGCTCTTGCAAGCACCATAGGCTTTAGCATTATTGCCTCCGGTCTTAATCAAAATCCGGCCTTGCTTATATTTAGCCTACCGGCAGTAACGGTTTTTGCCGCTGCCGGTCTACGCTACTTGCACGTAGAGTGGAACAGCATATTCCCCTACAACCCATTACCAAGATTTTTGGCAATCGTTCTAATGCTAGCTCTCGTTACGGCCCATATGTTTCTGGGCATACGTTACGGTTTGGTCGCCTGGCCGCGTAGCTTGGATACCCAACACCTCTACGTGCTACAATAAACCGATAAGGAAAGGGAGAACAACACTTTGACTAAGTTTGACCAAGCCAAGCTCTTAATGCGCGCCCGGAAACTGCAAAAAGAACTCCAAAAAGAGATTATTAGCGTTGAAACTGGCGAAGGCGCTGTCCGAGTTGAAATTACCGGAGAGCAAAAGATTAAGAAAATCCATATCGACCACACGGCCGTAGACCTTGAAGATATCGGACAACTTGAAGGATGGCTGGAAGAAGCCATTAAGGAAGCTATCAATCGTAGTCAGAAACTAGCTGCCGAAAAGATGCAGCCTATGATGGGTGCTCTAGGAAATCTCGGGCTTTAGGTATTGGTTCGGCAAAAAAGATGCAATCAGTCATACCTAAGCCATTGGTTGAGCTCATAGAATCTCTGGGACAATTACCTGGGGTGGGGCCACGCACAGCCGAACGCTATGCTTACTATCTGCTTCGCAGCGACCCGGCGCACGCCAGCGACATAACAACCGCCTTGACCAAGCTTCACAGCAAGCTGGCCTACTGTCCTAAAACGTTTGCCCTGATTGATGCCCAGGAACAATTAAGCCCGCTTTATACCGACCCTAAGCGCGATAAGAAAGTAGTAGCTGTAGTGGCTGACCCCTTCGATATCGTAGCTTTGGAAAAAACCCACAGTTTCTCAGGTACTTATCATGTGCTAGGCGGGTTAGTATCGCCTATAGATGGCATCAGTCCCGAACAGCTCCATATCAAGGAACTTTTAGAGAGAGTTGATGAAGACAAGGTAGAAGAACTCATCTTAGCCACCAATGCCAGCGTAGAGGGCGAGAGTACGGCTCTGCTGATAATGCAGCAGGTGGGTGACCGACCAGTTAAAATTACCCGACTAGCCAGGGGGCTTCCGGTAGGAGTCGATTTAGAATACGCCGATCAAATCACTCTAACTCGCGCCTTGGAAGGTCGCCAGAAACTTTTTTAAAGCCTCTGCTGTCTCCCGAGTTTAAGGTGTTATAATTGTGGGAATGACAAGGTACCCGGAAACTGAAAAAATAAAGCAAGCTCTAACAACAGCTAGCTCTATTGTAGTGGTCCAGGCGGACAATCCTGACGCCGACAGCCTAGCCAGCGCTCTGGCTTTAGAACAGATATTGGGTGAGCAGGGCAAGGATGTGACGTTGTACTGCGGCGTGGATCTACCATCCTATCTTAGCTACCTGCCGGGAGCCGACAGGGTAGTCACCGAACTGCCCAAGCAGTTTGACTTGAGTATTATCGTAGACACCAGTAGCGACTCTTTACTAGAGCAGCTTGATAAACAGGGGTCAAAAGGCTGGCTGGCATCGAGGCCTTGCATCGTGCTTGACCACCACGCCACGCCTCCAACCATCAGCTTCACTTCTATCACGTGCAATCATAAAGCTGTAGCCACAGCGGAGATAGTTTACGAATTGGCGCTACAGCTAAACTGGAAGCTAAATTCTCAGGCCCGTGAGCTTGTAGCCATTGGTATTTTAAGTGATAGCCTAGGGCTTACTTCCGAAGCCACAACGGCTCGCTCTATCCACATAATCGCCGAGTTAGTGGAGGGCGGTGTCAGCCTAGCTGATTTAGAAAGTGCTCGACGCGAAACCATGCGCCGCGAGCCGGAACTGGTTCATTATAAAGGCCGACTTTTACAGCGAGTGGAATTTTATGATGACAGCCGCATCGCAATGCTAACTATCCCCTGGGAGGAAATAGAGACGTATAGCCCACTGTATAATCCGCCCATGTTGGTAATTGACGATATGCGCCTAAGCAAGGGTACCGATGTAGCAATTTGCTTCAAAACCTACAAGGACGGGAAGATTACCGGCAAAATCCGCTGTAACTACGGCAAGGGCATTGCCGACAAATTAGCTGAGCACTTTGGTGGTGGTGGCCATTCTTATGCCAGCGGCTTTAAAATTCAAGACGGCCGAAGCTACGATGAAGTCAAGACCGAAACTATAGAAGTTACTTCGCGACTATTGGATGAGTTGGAACAAGGAATAACATAAATGAGACTCCATAATACCCTAACTAGGCAGGTTGAAGATTTTTCTCCGCTCCCAGATAGCGAGATCGCCGTCTATTGCTGTGGCCCTACCGTCTACGACTACCAGCATATAGGCAATTTTCGTAAGTTTATTTTTGACGATACTCTGCGTCGAACTTTGGAGGCCTCTGGGTATAAAGTTAAACAGGTTATGAATGTAACCGACGTAGGTCACCTAGTAAGTGATGCTGATGAAGGCGAAGATAAGCTACAAAAAAGCGCCGAACGCGAGGGCAAATCGGTCTGGGAAGTAGCCAAACACTACACAGATGCCTTTAAGCGCGATTCT
Organism: Saccharimonadales bacterium (SeqCode); assembly: GCA_040900005.1. Lineage (GTDB taxonomy): Bacteria > Patescibacteriota > Saccharimonadia > Saccharimonadales > UBA10212 > JBBDZV01. The sequence goes on along the minus strand of JBBDZV010000037.1, from coordinate 11,594 downwards.
GATCTCTTAAATATATTGCCGCCAAATGGCTACCAGGGCAAAGAGGATAACTATGCCCGGGCGACAGATTTTATAGACGATCAGATTGCTTTAGTAAAAATACTGCTGGATAAAGGTTTTGCTTACCAATCTGAACTGGCTATTTATTTTGATGTCAGCAAATTGCCTAACTACGGCGAACTTACCGGCCAAAAACTGTCAGATAAAGAAGTGGCCGCCCGCCCTGAAGTGGTGACAGACCAGAACAAACGCCATCCTCAAGATTTTGCGCTTTGGTTTTTCACAGTCGGCCATTTCAAGAACCATACTATGCATTGGCCGAGCCCCTGGGGTGATGGCTTTCCTGGCTGGCACCTGGAATGTTCGGCTATTATCCACGCCACTTTAGGCGATCCCATAGACATCCATACCGGCGGCGTCGACAACATCGGCACCCATCACGTTAATGAGATGGCTCAGACTGAGGCGGCCTACGGCCACAAGCTGGCGAACTATTGGCTACATAGTGAACATCTTCTTGTAAATAATCAAAAAATGAGCAAGAGCTTAAACAATTTTTATACCCTCGCGGACGTTATTGATAAGGGATACTCGCCTATAGCTTTCCGGTTACTGGTGCTGCAGGCCCACTATCGCACGCAGATGAATTTTACTTGGGAGGGATTGACGTCAATGGCTAACCTGCTTAGTAAACTCAACCAGTGGTCAGACATCCAGTTCCAAGACTTATCCTCCCAAGAGCTAGCTTCCAGTTACGATGAGGAGTCTAGTAAAATCCTGAAGGTGTTGTCGGACGATTTGAATACACCCAGGGCTTTAATGATTGTAAATGGGATGGTTAATTCGGTAGAAAGTTTAGGTGCCGACTCCACCGCCATAGCCAGTGCCGCAAAGTTAGTAGACCGGCTTTTAGGACTAAACTTATCGAAAAGATTTGACATTAATGAGGCTGTGAAGCAGTTGATAAAGCAGCGTGAACAGGCAAGGCAAGCACAAGATTGGAAAAAAGCCGACGAACTTCGGGCACAACTTCAAATCCAAGAAATTGATATAAATGATACTAACCGTGGTCCGGTTTGGTATAGATTCTAAGTTTCGGACGCCGATGAATCCAATTTGCCCCGGCGTTCCAAATAATCTTCCAGCAGTATCTTTATTGCCCCGGCGGCCGGAATAGCTACTATAGCCCCAAGCAGTCCCCCAAAGCCGACGCCAATTAATGCGGCTACAAACACCGTCATGGGAGTAAGCTGAGTGACTTTTGACTGGATGTAGGGCTGCAGGCTCAAATTCTCTATTTGCTGATAAACGATGTAGTAGATAAGCATAGTGATACCGAGCGTAACCGAATTAAGGGCGCTGAACAAAACAACCGTTATAGCCGACAGAATCGTTCCGAATATCGGGATAAGCGAAAAAACGGCAACTATACCGGCAAGCGCTACAGCATTTACCGTGATGTTTAGGACCTGGCCGGCAACCATCAAGGCTACGAAGGTAGCAAAGCCCCCGACTGCCGCCATAATGACCTGACCATTCACGAAGCCTGTCACGGCCTTATACATTTTGTGAACTATGAGCTGGTGCCGGACACGGTTATCATCCGGTACGACTCGCCAAAGTGATTTAAGCCAACCGGGGCCTTCTACTAACATCATAAACGTCAAAACCAGTACTGCTAGAAGTGATATGACTACACTAAATACCTTCTTGCCAGCCTGCAGGATGGCTCCTCCGAAGTTGCCATATTGCTGCGAAAAGTTACTGGCAGATTCGGATAATTGCTCGTTTAAGTTATAGCGCTCAACCAGCCGGGACAGGCTGGAATCGCGGGTTTGGAAATCCTGGACGATTCCAGGCACATCCT
>JBBDZV010000037.1:0-9627 GCA_040900005.1 Saccharimonadales bacterium (SeqCode) | reverse complement strand
CGGGACAGGCTGGAATCGCGGGTTTGGAAATCCTGGACGATTCCAGGCACATCCTTAACAAAATCGCGTGTTTCGTTGATGAGTGGAGGCGTTATAAGCGCAAAAAAACCAACTATTAGCGCCACGACTGTTAAATAGGCGGCGGCCGTAGCCCGACCCCGACCCTTAATGCGAAGCCGACGGCTCATCCAAGAAACAATAGGGTTTAAAGCCAGAGCCAAAAAGACGGATACGAAAATAATGGTCAAAATTTGACTGATTTGGCCAATGAACCGAAAGAAAACCACAGCTCCGGCTACCCAGAGAATTGCCCGAACCATCGTCCGGTTGGTTATATTAACTGTCGTGTAACGCTGACTGCTCATACTTTAATTTAAATTATGGACCTTTTTATTTCGTTTAGCAATCGCCCGCTCGTAAAGAGATATTATTTTCGGGCCTACGACAGAAACGTCATATCGCCGTACCTGGTCTTTTTGCCACTCATGGAGTTCACGAGCCAGCTGTATGTTTTCAAGCAGCTTTTTCAGGCGCTTGGCAAACAGTTGTGGGTCCTTAGGGTCAACAAGTAGTTCCATGCGATCTCCTAGAACACTTCGGTAACCCGGATTGTCGCCGCCTACAACCACACCGGCCCCGGCCGCCATAGCTTCAATCAGGACTATACCGAAGCTCTCGCCACCGATAGACGGAAAGCAAGCAATGTCGGCAGCTGCCAGATAACTAGGCTTGTCAGCCTCGTCAATAAACCCCTTAAACTCCACTACCTCAGCGATTCCTTTTTTAATGGTTAATTTTTCTAAGTCCTTCCGCTGTGGCCCATCGCCCAAAATTGTCAAGCGAGCATCTGGACAATCTTTATGTAAAATAGCAAAGGCTTCAATGAGCAAACGGCAGCCCTTACGCTCCACCAACCGTCCCAAGAATACGACACTGGGAGCTTTTTTCTTTTGAATGTTTTTGATCTTAATCTTAAACCTACCTATATCGATAACGTTCGGCAGTATGATAGAACGAATACCAAAGGCCTTTTGGGCAAAGCTGGCTGCTGCCGGACTCACACTAATAATCTCATCAAAACGCTTCAGGCCTTTACCGTAGGTTAGCTTCAAAAAAGACGCCCCAACACTGACTAGCCGACTAGCGGGGTATATATGAAAAGTACCTACAACAGCTGTCTTTGTATCGGCCATATTGACAATTTTTTGGGCTAGAAAAGGGGAGTGCGGCATCTGGACATGAAGTACATCAAATTCCCTAAGCTCAACCAGTTCCCGCAGCCTGCGTTTTCCAACCGGCAGTGGCACACTCAAGCGATTGGCATTGAAAGAAACCTTCTGATTTTTGGCGAGACTATAAACAGGGGAGCCCTCCCAACGTTTCATTTTGGTTTGACCTACCAAGTAGCTGACGTGGTGCCCTTGGTCGGTCAGCCATTTGCCAATAGTTTTGACTTGTTGGGCTACGCCGTCGTTACTGTCTAGGCTGTCGTCGAAGACTAAACCAACTTTTAGAATTTGGTCTTTTTTCATGTATGTCTATGGCTTCCTTGTAAGCTTGCTCGTATTGTCCCACAACTATCCGGTAATCGAAGTTCCTAACGTAACGGGAAGCCCACCTGAGCCAGAGCTTCCGGACATCTTCGTTAAATAGCATAATTTCTAAGCGGCGGCTAAAATCCACCGTATCGCGCGGATTGACCAAAGACAGCATACCGGTATCTTTCATAACACTTTGATACCCCACGTTGTCGCCGGCAACTATGGGACAGCCCGCTGCCATAGCCTCCAGCAGTACTATCCCGAAACTTTCGCCACGGGTGGCCGGAGAGCAAAACACATCAGCTCGGTGCAGGTAATGAATCTTGTCCTCATCGCTGATAAAACCCAGGAAAGTCACTCTTGGAATGACCATTTCTTCTATATAGTTCCGGAGTTTCTTTTCGTCGGGTCCACTGCCGGCTATGAGAAGCTGCACATCATCCCTCCGAAGCGTTAGTTCTTTGTAGGCACGCAGTAGGTGTTTCACCCCCTTTCGCCCTTCCAGGCGGCCGATGAACAAAATAGTTTTCTTGGCGGGGTGCTTAACAGCCATAGAAGGCTTGGTGCGATACTTTTTAATCTCAATACCGTTAGGTATGTACTTCAAGGTCTTAACCAACCTATGAGAAGGATCTTTCTCTAAAAAAACGGCTGCAGGCGCTGGAGAAACAGCAGTGATAAGATCGAGTTTGTCGCCGATACTGCGTCCGTATGGCTGAAAGAGATTTACCAGAGATTTTGCAGCAACACTATCCGTAAGGTTGGCGTGGAAGGTTCCAACATGTACCGCATTAGACAGTGGCAGAATTTGCCGGGCCAGAATTGGTGCCCACGGTTCGTGGAAGTTAATAACATCGAACTCCTCCCTCTCTAAGACTTCCTTTATGTCACTACTGTCGATGTTGAAGCTCCATGTGCCGTCCGTGGCTAGTCCGGCATTAAATTTTGCAGACGTGCCCAAGAGAATATAATCGTCCGGTGCAGCGCCTTTAAACCCGGCAGGGCGGGGGGTGATTATCTTTACCTGATGGCCTCTTTTGCTAAGGTATACCTGAAGATTAATTACCACCTCGCCGACACCGCCGGCGCGCTCAAGCATATTGTAGGGGCAAACTAGGGCAATCTTCATGTCTTAATGCATTATACCAATCTATTTCATTGACTTAATCTTACGGCGTAGGCCAGGCGGTATGAAAGGAGCGGCTTCTTCGGCCGAGGCAATAATAGTTGGGGCGTGGTTGGGTGCAACGCTATAAAAAACTTCAAAATCATTAAAGATCCGGCGCATATTTTCTTCAACCTTTACGCCGTTGAAGTAGCGGTCCTTTTTAGCGGTTACATGGTAGACAGGTAGGTCGACTCTCTTTTTAGTGTTATCCAGGCCCATCATCTCCAGATAGTGCCGGAACTGGGTCCTTATGTCGTTTCTGTGCCAGAGGTCTATTTCTACGCTCATGGTCCTGTTGAACTCATCGCCAGCCATTTGGATAAATTTTTCTTTAGCGTTGTGCGACCTGTGATATATAAGTCTTAGTACGGCAGGCTGAAGAGCAGTATAACGAAACAGGCGTGATGGCCATTTGCGGGCAAATACCCAGGAAAAAGTTTTATAAAGGGCGCGGCGGCGGCGTGAGAAAATAAAGTCGCTGCCGTGGGCAAAGCCTACAACGCTTATCAGCATATTGACCTTTTTTGTCAGCTCGGGATATTTTTGTAACGTCCTGGTAGCGATGACAAATCCTAGACTCATAGCGGCTATGGTAACCTTTTTGTTCTTAAATTTAAGCTTAATGAAAGCCGCTAGATAGTCAGCCATATTATCTATAGTTGGAGTTTGGCCTATTTTGTACAAGGGCGTCATGCCCCCCATCCCCGGCAAGTCTGGCATAGTAACTGCTCCAAGCTTATTCATCTCTGCCACGAGGCCCCACCAACGTTCCAGGCTGGAGTGCTGGCCGTATATGAAAAGAATCTCCGGCTGGTTTTTCTTTTTTGCAGGCATACGCAGCATACGACCTTCCAGGCCGTTCATATTCAAGGGCACTATAAAATCTTCAGCTTGGTCAGAAGCTTTTGTCATACTCAAGAGGTTATTATAGGCTTTTTAAGCCTATCTGTAAAACCCCTGTAGACTTTACACGAAGGAGCAGGCTAAAATAAGCAAGGTTCTTTAACCCAAGTGCGCCAATCCAAGAAGTGACAGCGACTGAATGCCGCACTTAAAGAGAAAAGTCGAGTGAAAAATTCTGGAATGTAGCATCCTAGCTAAATTTCAGAATCCAAGCTCGTACTTTTCGATGGGACGTGGCCAAGTGGTAAGGCACCAGGTTTTGGTCCTGGCATTCGTAGGTTCGAATCCTACCGTCCCAGCCACGTGGGCTTTCGGATATCAGGCTACTGAAACAGGAATTAGTTCCGGCAGAAGTAAATTACCTATAATATTCGGCTCAGGCATAGTCTCATTCAAAAGCAGCTGACGAGACAGGCCCAGGCGGACGATATGCAAAATCATCGATTCATAATCCAACCCTAGATTCAGCAGGCAGGCCTTGGGAAAGTTACCAAATCTGCGGAGCAAGCTTGGTATAAGGTTGGCTTCCAGAAATTGTGGTGTGCCGTTTCTGTTCAAACGAATATCTATTCGGCCGTAGTCCCGCGCGCCTAAAGCCTGAAAGACGCTAAGTGCCAGATCGCTAACCTTTGTCTTGATAATTTGGTCCGTAACCGCGCAGAAGCGTTCAGTATCCGCTGATTTTACATGTTTGCCAAGGATGCGGTCTCCGTGTTTGTTTGGCGGCGCAATTAACTCTATGGGCATAACAGAGAATTCTGACGATTGCTCATTTTTGAGTATGGCTACACTAAACTCCCGGCCAGGTAAGTACTCCTCTAAAAGCGAATCGGATTGTAACTCATCTGCAATAGAACGTGCTTTTGACCGTAGCTGAGGGTAGTTATGAACTACGGAATCGCTATCAATACCCATACCGGCGCCGCGGTCTGCGGGCTTTACAAATAAAGGAAATGTAAGACCCATATGGCTGCTAATGGGAAGTTGATTTTGTTTAATAACCCAAAACGGCGAAGTATCCAAACCAGCTTCGAGGACCCGCTGTTTTGCTAGCGATTTATTCAACTCAAGTTCATGCGCTGGTTGTCTCGAGCCTGTATAGACTATGCCGTGCTCGTCAAGATAATCGGTTATCCAAATCTTGGACGTCCTAGACGATGCCGACGGAACGTCAGAAGGTATGAATTTCATACCCAAAAACACTAAGTCGGGCTGTAGGGCAACCAGAGCTTTCAAATCAGATAAATCATCGACAATCGTTGTTCCGACTCTAGCATAATGCTTGGACAAGACCACGGAAATTGAATCCCGCGACTTCTGACTCATCGAGCTAAGGCTTCCTTTAGACGACCGCACAATTTCAATATGCTTGTTAACTTTTCTCATATTTAGGACAACACCGTTCAAGAACTGGTTTTTAACCAGCCATTTTTAATTACCTATTTATCCTTCTTAGTAGGCTTTTCGGAAACTGCCGCCGCCGCCAGAGCTTCGGTCTTCCTGTGGACGGGCTTCGTTGACCACAATCGATCGGCCGCTCAGGTCTTTACCATTCAGCGTTTTGATGGCGTTTTGACCTTCTTTGACATCTTCCATTTCAACGAAACCGAAGCCTTTTGATTGGCCGCTATCGCGGTCTTTGATGACTACTGCGCTCACTACTTTGCCTTGTTCTGCAAATAGATCTTCCAGTTCTTTGTCGGTGACACTATAGGCTAAACCGCCTACGTATAGTTTCATGGCCATTATTACTTTTCCTTCCTTTAACTAATTACTCGCCTAGCGCTTAATGTCTTCTAACCGCGATGATAATAAGCCTTTAAAAAAGGAATAAACCATGTCGACGGAGAGGTTATAGTAGCCACTCGCTTAAGGTGTAATCATAACACAGCTACCGATGTTTTCATAGCGTGCCAAAACATCCTAAAGACCTTGAGCTCTAGCCACAAATCAATCCCTTAATCACGACTACGGACATTTATAGCGTATACTAGAAGGTAAGAATAAAATTTATGTACAAATATATGATTATGCGCTCAAAAGTGGGATATGAAGTTTATGTTAACCTCATAACCTCTTCTGCCGGCCAATATCTAAGCCGCCAGCCATACATAATCAACCTGATAAAAGAGGTATTGGGAGACAAAAAACTCACCGGTGCGGAAGTAGCTATCGAGCACGATATGGGGCGCGTCATCGGTAATACAGATATAGTCGAGACCACTGAAAAAGACACGATTTTCTATGCTCAGCCTAACAAGAAAAATATTTTTTCGCGCTTTGCTAAAAATCGCTTCCCGTCACCTAGCCAGAAGTTAACTATCCTTCTATCAAAAGATGAGGATGGTAACTACGAGCTACGGGATACCTGGATAGGGCCATGTAGCCCGCCTTTTCCAGGTGATGAAAATGCCACCGCCAAAAGCAAATCCTACTGGCAAAAACACGCTCTTGTGCAGGATGCCAGGGCAGTGCAGTCCAAGACCATCACTAAGATCTGCCCCTATTAAAATTGAAAAAAGGAGAAAGAAATGGCAAAAGACCGACCAGGCCGCGAGCCCAAGAAAGCCAAAAAACCAAAAGAACCCAAACAGTAAATCTGGAGAGTGGTGGACAAAAGTTGCACGTTTATATTAATTGTGCTAAAGTTTAGATATTGTTTGATGAATCCAGGGTAAGTAACTTTTTGACTCGATGTTCATTCCAGGCAATCGACCAAATAATTACTAAACTCTAAAATAAGGATTCATTTTTTTATGTCTTATTCAAATTATAAACGTCCCAGTAGCTATGGACGCTTCAGCCAACCGAATCGATATCGGTCTGTTGGGCGCCAGCCAAAAAAAGACTATATAAACCCTTCGCGCTTCATTAAAACCGCAAAACCGGTAACCGATGCCGAGTATGTGCCGACCCACACCTTTGCTGATTTTGACGTGCACCCAGTAATTCATGACAACCTGGCTAAAATTGGCTACGATAGTCCCTCACCGATTCAAGACCAGACTATCCCTGCCGGCCTAGCAGGGAAAGACGTAGTGGGTATTGCCAACACCGGAACTGGTAAGACGGCCGCCTTTGCCATACCACTGCTTCACCAGCTCATGACCAAAAGTGACACCTACGCCCTGATTATGGCTCCGACCCGTGAGCTGGCCCAGCAAATCGAGGAAGAATGCCGGAGTATCGCCACCGGCGGTGGCCTGAATGGTGCCGTACTGATTGGCGGCATCGCTATGGGCCCCCAGCTACGCGACTTAAGGGCTAATCCGCGAATTGTCATAGGTACACCCGGCCGCATAAAAGACCACGCCGAGCAGGGCACACTTCGATTATCCAAATTCAATATCGTCGTCCTAGACGAAGTTGACCGCATGCTGGATATGGGATTCATTAACGACATCCGCCACATCCTTGGCCTAACGGCTAGCCAAAAACAATCTTTCTTCTTTTCAGCCACGCTAGACGCCCGGGTTAAGACAATTATCGACAGTTTTTCTTCGGACCCGGTCCACGTAGTCGCCACCACCGGAGATACTAGTGAATATGTAGAACAGAATATTGTAATGTATGCCGGTAAAGAGGAAAAAATTGATAAGCTGCACGACCTACTGCTGAAAGACAATGTAGTTAAGACTCTGGTCTTTGATGATACTCATCGCAGCGTCGAAAAACTTTCTAAAGAGCTCCAGGCCAGAGGCTTTGAGACTGATGCCATTCATGGTGGTAAATCCCAGTCTCAAAGACAAAGAGCCCTAAAACGTTTCAGAGACAGTCATGTTCAGATCCTGGTCGCTACTGATGTAGCGGCCCGGGGAATTGATGTGACCGACATCACCCATGTAGTCAATTATTCCCAGCCCCAGTCATACGGAGATTACGTGCATCGTATCGGACGGGCAGGGCGAGCCGGCCGCCCCGGCAACGCTCTGACATTCGTAGAACAGTAAAACTTCTCGTTTTTTAAAAAACATCCCTACACTTGAGCAAGGTGTATAATGCTTATGTAAATAGGGAGAAATACTATGGCAGAGGAAAAACCTATGAAGGCTTACGGAAAACGACCGGTTTGGCAATGGGTAGTAATATACCTCGTCATAGCCGTAATCGTTTACGGTTTAGTTTATGTTCTTTTTATGCGAGATGGTGGCACAACTGATGGCAGCGGCGGTTTCGGCTACTAAAATCAATGTGCGATTTCCCACATCTAGTGATCCGATTTGATATTATGATGTGATATGTAAAACTTCAGCTACCTCATGTAATTGACAAGGAGTTAATGGGAGTGGAAGATGTTCTATTCGTATGTAGATCCAACATAGGACGCAGCCAAGTGGCCATGGAGCTGTACAATCGACTAAATTCTAAACTAGCTGAATCGGCAGGAACTCTTGTTGATAGCCCAGGTCAAAAAGTAGGAGAATGGGAGGGATCTGCTGTTGTAGTTCAAGTAATGAAAGAGGATTACGGCATAGATATATCGGGCAATCAACGTCGGCAATTAGATAAACAGATGCTCGTGAATTTTGGCGGGAAAGTTATAGTTATGGCAGAGATGGAAGCTGTTCCGCCCTACCTCCTAGGTCATGGGGAAAGGGAATTTTGGGAAGTCCCCGATCTAAAAGATCAAGACGCAGCATCATCAAGAGCAATAATTAAAAATATACAAGAGCGTATAGAACGATTACATAACGGCCATAGATAATGGCTGATCAAACAGTCTATTTATAAGCTTCGTTCTCTAGTTTTGTCATGCTCGTAACAACTATGTTTTTATCAGTAGTAATCAAGCCTTTTTTGCGCAGCCTTACCATACAGGTAGATACGGTTTCTCGAGTTAGGCTCAGGTTGTCTGCAAAATCCTGGTGGGTAAGAGGGATATCGAGCTTGATGCCGTCAGCTTGTTTAGTGCCGAATTGTCCTGCATAATATACCATTTGATGAGCAACTCTCTTATAGGCGCTTTTTAGAGATAAGTTTTCAAGCCGTTGGATATTGTCTTGCAGCCTAATACCAGATTCAGCGAAAAGCGCCTTATAAAGCACCGGGTCTTTGTCTACGGCCTCCTTTAAGGTCTCTTGGCTAATAGAGTATATTTGGGTATCAGTCATACACTGGTAATAATAAACCTCTGGTCCCACGTAGATAACCTGGTTCAAAGTAGCCTTAAACACTGGCGTCAACGGAAAAACATAATTGGGTCCAGCTATGTACTGCACCCCAAGATTTCCATCATTACCTATCAGGTAGCGCTTAACGTAACCGGAGACAATCAGGTTTAGCATTAGCCGGTCGTCAGAGGTCTGGAGAATCTGACCTTTTGGCAAGTAATACTTTCTACCCTCTTTAATAAGATCATGAAGTGGTTTCGTATGTTTAGCCGTATTCATGAAGGGTCTCATAGCTTACATCTTAGCAGATATTGACTATATGATAAATCCATTATTAAATATAAGGTAGTGAATGAGAAAAATGTAGAGTGGATTCCCAAGGATCTTGATCCCGGTAATTATGGTAAAGGCCTAGGAAACGTAAAACGCCGGTGGTGGTCGTATCTTGAGTACGCCCGGCCTCCTTTCGATATGCAAAAAGAAGTAATTAGCACCCTAGAAAGGCTAGGTAGGCTGATGGGTAACGAAAGAATTCTTGATATCGGCGCCGGGGATTTTAGTTTTTTGACAGATATGAAGAATCTTTATGATCACACTGGTTCACTAACCGGCTTAGAGCCTCATTTAGAGCAGATGGACGGAGAGCAACTTGAGGCTGCTAGCGACGGCACCCCCCTTGCCAACCCGCTTGAGTATCTGTTCGACATAAGAGATATCCAGGTTGTGAAGGGCATCGCCCAGGACATGCCATTTCCGGATAATTCCTTCGACCTCGAGTTTGCTCACCGAATGATGTATGAAATTCCAGAAGATAATCAAGACCGGGTAATGCAGGAGATCCTACGTACGATGTCGTCAAACGGTACTTTTGTTTTAACTACTTCAGGAGAATCTAATAAATTAG
>JBBDZV010000036.1:0-6196 GCA_040900005.1 Saccharimonadales bacterium (SeqCode) | reverse complement strand
TTAAAAGTTTCTTGGTAAACGGGGCAGGTAAGAGCGGTTACCGGTTCTTGACCCAGGCAGCTACATTTTCAAAAGCCGTTCGCTGACACTTTTAAAATTCGTCAGTTTCTCTTTTATAACTTTAGATTTAGGAGTTGCCACTATGGACGATGTAGTAAAAATCAATAAGGGCGTAAACGTAGTCGCCTTTTATTTTAGAAACGCCGAACGGGGGTTGAAGTGCTTTCCCAAGCGTATGGAATATGACGGCAAGCGCGTTACCTTCACCGAGACCGGATTAGTACATCCCACCCGCAAAGGCCAAAGGATGATACACGTGTTTGATATGACCGACGGCACCGCCGATTACCGGCTGGAGTTTGACGCCGCCAATCTGACCTGGACCCTGGTCTCTATAGCCGATTTAAGCTACGCCAATGCCTCGCACCTCACCACTCCGGCGCTATCGCTTATGAGGACAACCTAGGTTTTCGCACGTCGTTGCCGGGCGCGGAATAAATCCGACGCTCGGGCTGCTCTTTTCCTAAAAACAGGAGGGACAATGCCGCATTTGAAATTACCAGTTAACACCGCCTCTCCGGAGGTGATGCACATCGACCTGAACAGTTGCTTTGCCACCGTGGAGCAGCAAGCCAGGCCGTTGCTTCGGGGGCGACCGGTGGCTATCACTAACCGCGGCACCGAATATACCTGTGTGGTAGCGGCCAGCTATGAAGCCAAAAGCCAAGGGGTCAAAGTCGGCATGAGCTTCCACGACGCCAAGGCTCTGGCACCAGACCTGGTGCTGGTAGAAAGCGACCCTCCCAAATATCACCACGTCTACAAAATCCTAGTTGATATCATGAGATCCTACTCACCTCACGTCACTATGAAGAGTATTGATGAAGGGGTCATAGACTTTGCCGGCGTTGGGCAAGCGGTCAACAGCGGCTCCCTGGAAGATATAGGCTACCAGATAAAACGCCGCTTAAAAGACGAGGTAGGGCGATGGATGACTTGTAACGTCGGGATAGCGCCCAATCGTTTCTTGGCCAAGCTGGCGGCTTCTTTGCATAAACCCGACGGGCTGGATGTCATAGACCACACCAACCTGCGCCCCACACTGTCCGAGTTGCAACTGACGGATTTGTCCGGTATAGCGGAGCGTAACCAGGCTCGGCTGAACGCCGCCGGTATAATGACACCTTTGCAATTTTTGGATGCGCCGGCTGATATACTGCGCCGCCGAGTATTTAAAAGCGTCTGCGGCGATGATTGGTATCAGCGTCTGCGCGGTTATGAGGTAGACAACCATGAATGGGCGGTAAAGACCATTGGTCGACAATACGTACTGGAGGAGATGAGACCCACCGACGAGATGGTACGCGCCCGCCTATCCTACTTGTGCGAGACTACGGCCATGAAGCTGCGTTATAAAAACGTCTGTGCTCGCGGCATTTTCGTCTATGTGCGCTATTCCACTGGAGATTACTGGTACGGTCGCCAGATGTTCAAAAGCACCTTCTTCACCAACCAAGAGGTCCACCGTCGGGCTACACTGCTGTTCAATCGCCGGCCAATGGATGCGTATCCGCGTGAAATTGGCATATCCTGCTACGCGCTTACACCCTCCAACTTAAACCAGGTTAGCCTGCTGGAAGAAGTAAATCGTCAGGTGTGGTTGACAGAGGCGGTCGACACCATCAACAGCCAATTCGGGGAATTCACCATCACTAGCGCCGCCAGCCTGAGCGCTAAGGGTACCGTCAAGCAGAAGATACCGTTCGGTACTACTCGCTACTTTGAGCTCCTGTGCAACAGAGCCTAGCCTTTGCAAAACCGACATTGATAACAGATAATATAAACATTAACGATAAGAAGCAAAAAATGGTGGGTGAGTAAAAGTGTGGTTTCTTAAAGGCAATCAGCCAGCCAGGACAGACGGGGCGGGCCTACAAAAAGACAGTTCGGTCTCTTCCGATTTTATTCTGGGCGCCATTGAAGACGGTGTGGTTATGGTGAACCGCGACAATATCATCCACCTGTTCAATCCGGCGGCCAGCGCCATCACTAGGTGGCCGGCGGCCGAAGCCGTGGGTTTGGACTACCACAGCGTACTGCCGCTTTTGGACGAGAAGGGTCAGCCGGCCAATCCGCAGACCCATCCTTTCGCCAAAGTGCTGGCCACTGGCCAAGCCGTCCGCGACAGCAATGCCGTTTTAGCTACCCGCAACTCCAAACAGGTGCCAATATCGCTGATTGCGTCACCGGTTATGGATTCAGGTGGTCAAAGCACCCAGAGCGTAATTGGGGTGTTCCGCGACATTGCCAAGGAAAAAGAAGAAGAGTCTCGCCGCTCCGAATTTATTAGCACGGCTAGCCACGAGATGCGTACACCCTTAGCCGCCATCGAAGGCTATCTGTCACTGGCGTTGAATGAAAAAATCAGCACGGTTGATGCCAACGCCAAAAAGTATCTGGAAAAAGCTAGCGCCTCTACCAAACATCTGGGGGTGCTTTTCCAAGACCTTCTAACCAGTTCAAGAGCTGAAGACGGCCGGCTAGTGAGCTACCCGATAGTCGTTGAAATAGGGGAGGTCGTCCAGCAGATAGCCGAAGCCGAGCGTTTTCACGCCAAAGAAAAGAATCTGGACCTGCACTTTGTGCTGAGCAGCGATAAGGATGTGGCAGGGGGCAGGGTGGTCCGGCCGGCTTATTACGTATATGCTGACCCCCACCGTATCGCCGAGGTACTGCAGAACCTGATTGATAACGCCCTCAAATACACTATGAGTGGCTCCGTAACGGTCCGGCTGACCGGGGACGTCTCAGTCGTCCAAATACAGGTTCAGGACACCGGTATGGGTATTCCGGCCGATGACATTCCGCATCTTTTCCAGAAATTCTACAGGGTAGATAATTCATCCACCCGGACCATCGGCGGCACCGGGTTGGGACTTTTTATCTGCCGGAAGATCGTGGAGCTTTATAACGGCCGCATATGGGTAGAGAGCTCTCTTGGTAAAGGCAGTACGTTCTTTATCAACCTACCGCGACTGGACGCTCAAGCTGCCCTGGAAATGCAGAAGAAGCAGGCTTCTATCGTAAGCCCCTTAAGCTCCCTGGGGTAGACAAAAGCAAATGGAAAGTCATACAATGTATACCATAAGCGTTTAAGGGTTTATCTATGGCAAAAATCTTATTAGTTGAAGACGACAATAACCTACGGGAAATCTTTGAGATGCGCCTGCAGGCCGAAGGCTACTCCACGGTAACCGCCGGTGACGGCGAGGAAGCTTTAGTCGTCGCCATGAAAGAGAAACCAGACCTTATTATCGCTGATGTCATGATGCCAAAACTTTCTGGATTTGAGATGTTGGAAACCCTGCGGGCGGCACCGGAAATGAAAGATGTCAAAGTGATTATGATGACGGCTTTAGGCCAAGCCGAAGACCGCTCTCGCGGTGAGCGCTTGGGCGTGATAAAGTATTTAGTGAAGTCCCAAGTCACCCTGGAAGATTTCGCCAGAGTGGTCAAGGAAGTCATGCAACCTCCCGACACAGCAACGGCGGGAGCAAGCGGTGCAAGTCAAGCAAACGATATAACAGCAACCAATAAACAAGAAAGCGAGAGCCCTATGCCAGACGACACAACATCAACTAACCCAGCAGCACCAGCCCCGGCCGGTGACTCTAGCGCCCCAGCAACTAACCCTATAAGCGGTGACAACTCAGCTCCCGCCGACGGCCAAACCCAGACCAGCGCCCAAGAACAAAGCGTAGTTACCGACCAAATTAATAACTTTGTAGCCGACACTCCGGCCGCCCCTCCAGCTCCTACCGGTGACAGCGGCAGCGCTCCCACTACTGACCCTTCGGTACCGGCACCTGATCCTTATGTGGCCCCGTCCAGCGACCCAAGCTCTGAACCCGCTACTTTCCCGGCCGCAGAGCCAGCAGGTACTTCTACAGACCAGCCATATGTTCCACCGGCAACCCCGCCGCCAGCCGACAGTCCACAACCGCCTGCCAGCGATCAATCAGGTACGCCATCAGCACCGCCTGACAGCTCCGCAAACACTATCTAGAGTACGCCTGAACCAAACCAAGGCTTCAAGTTTTTAAGAGGTGGTTTTGGTATATTCAGGCTATAATGTCTGCTAGATGACAGACAACCCGCAATCCCAGAACTTGGACGGTGCGGGCAATGATAAGCCGGAGCAGGGTGAACTCTCTCCAAGATATGGAGAAAAAGCCCCCCATACATCAATGCCTCTGCCTGCCAAGACTTCAGCCAAAGTTAACGCCTCCACTGAGAGGGGTTTAGGTAATACTCCGCGTGGTTCGAGTGCGCCTATCGTGGCTATAGTAGGTAGAGCCAATGTAGGCAAGTCCAGCCTATTTAACACGGTGCTAGGCCGACGAGAAGCCATAATCGCCGACGAGCCGGGAACAACCCGCGACAGCGTTACAGCCCGATCTAGCTGGGGCGGTAAAGACTTCTGGCTAGTAGATACGGCTGGCCTCAAAGAGGCCGCCGACGATTTTGAACTAACCATCCAGGACCAGATAGCCCAAGCGGCGGCGAGTGCCGATATCATATTGGTAGTGGCCGAGGCCGACGTTCCGCCGACCCAAGAGGACCGAAAAATCGCCAAGATGGCCTTAAAAAGTAAAAAACCAGTAATTTTAGCCGTTAATAAGATAGATAAGAATCACCGCTCTAAGTTAGAGGAGTGGCGGACATTGGGTATCAAGCTCATCCTGACTACCAGCACCACCCAAAAAACTGGTATTTCCGAACTACTGGATAAGGTGACCGAGAATCTTCCTCCGGCCCGGATCCGTCAGGATAGTGACCGCGTGCGGGTAGCGATTTTGGGGAGACCAAATGTTGGAAAATCGGCAATATTTAACACCTTGGCGCGCAAACAGCAAGCCATCGTGGCCGATAAAGCCGGTACTACCCGCGACGTTAACCGAGCCGTGGTCAGGTACGACGGCAAAGAAATAGAGCTAATGGACACCGCCGGAATCCGCCGGCCGGGCAAGATCGAGCGGGGAGTAGAGCATTTCAGTGTCCTGCGTTCACTCGCAGCTATTGAACAGGCCGATGTAGCCCTACTTCTAATGGACGCCAATGAGCTAAACGTGCAACTGGACCAAAAAATAGCCGGGCTCGTCAAAGAGGCCGGGAAAGGGCTTATTCTGGTAGTCAGTAAATGGGATGCCATTAATAAAGATGCCTATACCCGGGACAGTCTGGCACCGCAAGTCGCTTATAATTTCGTTTTTGTGCCGTGGGCACCGCTGATTTTTACGAGTGCCGTAACCGGGCAGAATGTCACCAAAATATTCGAGCTGGTCACCGAGATAGTTCTAGAACGGTCGCGTACTTTCAAGACCACCGAGCTGAACCGCTGGCTGCGCCAAAGTGTAGACCAGCACCCGCCGGCCGGCTTAAAAGGGAGAACACCTAAGCTTAACTATATTGTTCAGGAATCTGAAACTGGTCTGCCGAGCTTTAAGGTGTTCGGCGCCCACACCAAGTTCCTGCACTGGAGCTATAAGCGCTACTTAGAACGTAAATTCAGGGAGAATTGGCCGCTGACCGGCACCCCTTTGAAGTTCTGGTTTATCGAAAAACACTAAAAACACCCGCACCGCGACAGCCTGCTTGTCGGCAGAGCCGCCAACACTGCTGTCGCTCTTGGCATACTGCTTCGTCAGCACCTCCAGTACTCATTCTCTGTATCTCGATACAGTTCAATCCGTTCTTCGCCGCTTCCTTGCATTACGCTCAAGTGCGAAATGTTTTATAGTTAAGGAATGGCTTTATTCCAGAAAAAACCCATAACCGACAGTAGCGTTCCGGCCTATACTATTGGATCAACCAAGACAATTCTTATTATCGGCTTGGGTAATCCCGGCAAAGACTATGAGGGCACTCGTCATAATATTGGCTTTGCCACTTTAGATGCCTTTGCTAAGCAGAATAATTTTTCAGGCTGGGTGGCTAAAAAGGACCTGAAATGTCATCTGGCCATAAAGACTATGGGTGAAGCTCGAGTGGTCTTATGTAAACCCACCACATTTATGAACAGTAGCGGCGAGGCCGCCCACGCCGTCCAGCGTTTTTATAGGGTCTACAATCCCCAGACCTTAGCCGTCTACGATGAGCTGGCTATACCCTTCGGACAGCTCAGAACCCGCCTAGG